>CANSTR010000007.1 GCA_947649935.1 uncultured Clostridia bacterium | reverse complement strand
CTTTTTCCCGTTAATATTTTGTAATTTTTGGGACATTTTCTAAAGTTATTGACAGTTGACAAAATTGCAAAAATATGCATATCTTAATTTTTCATATTTTACTATTGTAATTTATATTTTAATATGTTATAATCAAACCACTTTATCTTGTGCAAGTCGCACAAATAAATCCCAAGTTTTATTTATATCATACTCCAATATTGAAAGGGGGTGAGATATATGCAAGATTTTAAGTATCCAAGACTAATTAGGACACTACATATTTTTTGGGAAGTCTTCAAGATTGTTCTTGAAATGGCTAACCTCGTGTGCTCGATTATTGTTCTTTTTAGTTAAAGAAAACTAGGCAGTGTAGCAGCACTGCCTAGTTTTAATTTTTTTATGCTACTTTAAGTATCCATAATATATTTAATCATATATCATACTACTATTATTATACACGAAATTTATTTTTTGTCAATCCTTTTTATTATTCTTGTTCATAATCATAAAAAGTAACTTCCATGTAGCCGTCTTCTCCTTCTTCAATGATTGTTTGCATGTTCTCTTTTTCTAAAGCATTTTTATCTATTTCATATTGATGCTCTTCATTTTCATCTACTTGCACTGTATAAGTAATATATTCCTCTCCATTTTCATCTTTTTGGCTTGTTACTTTATAATTATCATTATCGAGTTTAACGACAATCATTTCCTCACATTTTTGCTTGATATCTTCGACTAATTTCCCATCTGTTGCGGCATTTACCGTTAAAAGCCCACCTGACAATACGATGATAATTGCAGTAAAAACCGAAATTGCTTGTTTTCTTTTACTAATTTTCATATTTTCCTCTCTTTCTAAATTAGATACAACTATTTTATTTCTCACATTTTTCAATATTTTGTTACTTAATTCACGATTTTCCATAGTCATACCCTCTTTCTTTTAATTTCTTTTTTGCCAACTTTCGCAGGCGATGTAACGTTACTTTTACTTTTATTTCTGAAATTTTTAATTCTTGCGAAATTTCTTTTATTTTTTTGGCTTGGTAATAAAACATCTGGAATATTTGCTGGTCTTGAGGCTTCATTTGGTCAATTACTTGTTGCACGATTTTGCTTTTTTCATTTATTTCTATCAAATTTTCCACATTTACAAAATCGCTTACTTTTTCTTCATAATCTTCCATATTTTCGTGACTTGCAATCGTGAAACGATATTTTTTTCGCACTAAATTTCTCGTAATTCCCACTAAATATGGTTTTATTTTCATCGTTTTATCGATTCTGTCTTGATTTTTCCACAAAATCATAAAAACGTCTGACAAAATTTCTTCCCTATCTTCCTGATTTGTCATACTATTTTTCAAAATTTTATCAATATAAGCATGATAAATTTCGATGATTTCTTCGATGTTTAATTGATTATTTTCCTCAAAATCTGCAATTGTTTTATCTTTCAATTTCGCCTAGACTCCTTTATCGAAAGTACTTTCATTTATAGAATCCCTTCTTTTGCAAAAAGGTTACACAGATTTTATAAAATATGCAAAAAAATTTCAATTATTTAAAAAAATAGTTGACAACCGTAATTTATTGTTGTATAATGCGATTAATTTAATTTTAAATCTAGGAGATGATCTTTATGAAATTTTTTTCTAAACGTCGAAAATATTTGGCGAGAATTTCTAATTTTTTCGCTACTTTGGACACTTTTGACAATTGTTATATAACAACAAAAGAAAAACTGAAACTGCTACGAAAATACAAACCTATTTATGATTTTTTCAAAATTAATTTTCACACAAAATCAATTCGAAAATTTCTGAAAATTTATTCTAATTTCGAAAATTACATCCAAACCCACAACAGCATTTATGATAAAAATGAGCTACAAAATTACGAAAATTTGTTGAATAACATTGATGGAAAACAGCTAGATTGGCAACAAAAAATGGCGGTTTTGAATGACGACACCAATCATTTAATTATTGCAGGCGCTGGAAGTGGCAAAACACTAACCATTTCTGGCAAAGTAAAATATTTAATTGAGTCGAAAAAGGCCAAAAATGACGAAATTTTGCTCATTTCTTTCACAGACAAAGCCGTTAAAGAAATGACGGAACGTCTTCATAGGCTCGATATTGAGGTTCAGGCAAAAACGTTTCACAAACTTGGTCTGGAAATTATCACGAATTTTAGGCAAACCCGCCCCAATATTGCAACTGGAGAATTTCTAAATAACATTATTTCTAACTATTTCAAAAAAGAAATCTTGAATTTCCCCGAACAAATGAAACATATTTTCGAATTTATGTGTGGCTATCTTTATATTCCAGAGGATATTTCGAATTTTGATAATTTAGGTGATTACATCGACAATTTTCGAAATATTGATTACGAAACCGTCAAAAGCAAGTATTTACAGGCGACTCAGCAAATTAAAAATCCGCAAAAAGTGCGCCGTTTGGATGATTTGCTGATTAGTAATTTTTTGTATTTGCATGGAATTTCGTATCAATATGACTCAATTTATCCTTTCGAAGCGGAAAATTCATTTAAGCGAAAAGTGAAATGTAATTTTTATTTGCCGGATTATGATTTGTATTTGGAGCATTTTTCGATTGATGAAAAGGGACATTCCAAGTTTTTGACTAAATATGAGGAGCAAAAATATTTGGCGGAGATTGAATTAAAGCGAAATTTGCATTTTTTGCATCACACAAAATTGCTGGAAACGTATTCTTATTACAACAAGGACCACTGTTTACTGGAAAAATTGGAGAATTTGTTGCTCAAAAATCATGTAAAATTTAAGAAAATTGATTTAAAAGAGATTTTTGAGAAAATTTATATTTTGCAAAATGATAAGCAATTTGAAGAATTAATTAAATTGCTTACGACTTTTTTGAGTCTTTTTAAATCCAATAATTTGCAACTTTCAGATATTGAAAAGTTGCTCGTGGAAAATGAGAAATTGGAAAACCAATTTCTGAAATCGCGAAATAGCTTATTTTTGAAGATTTTTCGCCATTTTTATGATTTTTACGAAACCGCTTTGCAGTCCAGCGGGCAAATTGATTTTAACGATATGATTAACAAATCGACGGAAATCATCAAACTCGGTTTTATTCCGCAATCGTACAAATACATTATTATTGATGAATATCAGGATATTTCGGTGAGCCGTTTCAAGCTGATTAAGGCGTTGCAAAATGCGACAAATGCGAAAGTGATTTGCGTAGGCGATGATTGGCAGTCAATTTATCGTTTTTCTGGGAGCGATATTGATTTGTTTAGCAATTTTGAAAAATATTTTGGTCCGTCGCATTTTTCAAAAATCGAAAAAACGTATCGAAATTCGCAGGAATTGATTGATATTGCGAGCGATTTTGTAACGCAAAATCCGAATCAATTGGTGAAAAATTTGAAGTCAGATAAACACATTGAAAATCCCATTAAAGCATTTTTTTATCAGGAAAATATTGTGGAAGCCGTGGAAAAATCAATTCAGGATATTGTTTTGGAATTTGGCAAAGAAGCAGAAATTTTGCTACTTGGCAGAACGAAATACGATATTGGTGAGCTTCTAAAAAATGAGGAAAAGTTTAAGGCAAGCGAGGATTTGTCTAGCATTGAATATTTGCCAGAACCCACGCTAAAAATTTCTTTTTTGACAGTCCATCGTTCCAAAGGCTTGGAGGCGGAAAATGTGATTTTGTTAAATATGGAAAATAATTTGTTGGGTTTTCCGAATCGAATTTCAAGTGACCCAGTTTTGTCGCTAGTTTTGGCAAACAAGGAAGAATACTTGTATGCAGAAGAACGACGTTTATTTTACGTTGCAATAACGCGCACCAAAAATCGAACCTATTTAATTGCTCCAGAAACACATTATTCGCAATTTCTAGAGGAATTAATTTCGGCTCAATCCATTGCTACATCTGATGTAGAAGATTCCATCAACCTAAGCAATCCACCAATGTGTTTAAAATGTGGAAAAGGTCATTTGGTTCTGCGAAAAAATGCCACAAACGATCAGGATTTTCTTGGGTGCAGCAATTATCCGCATTGCGATTTTACCTTAAATGATATTAATGTTTTGAAAAAACAGGTTATTTGTAAAAAATGCGGTGGCTATATTGTAGAAAAGAAAACCCATAAAGGCGTTTTTTATGCTTGCTCGAATTATCCTTTTTGTAAAAATGTGACAAAAGAATAAATCGTAAAACAATGTAGGGGCGATTATCAATCGCCCCTACAGTCTAATTTTTGATTAGAAAGGAAAATTATGAAAGAAATTTTACCAAAAAGAAAAAATATTCGATTAAAATATTATGATTATTCACAAAAAGGCATGTATTTTATCACAATATGCATCAAAAATCGTTTAGAATTGTTAGGCAAAATTAAAAATATCAATTATATCCAATTAACAAGAGAAGGTTTTTTAGCTGAAAAATATATAAAAAATATAGAGCAAATTTATAAAAACGTAAAAATAGACGAATACATAATTATGCCAAATCATATACATTGCATTCTTATCATAAATTCAAAAAAAGATATAAGCATTTCTAGAATTATAAAACAATATAAAATGTATGTTAGCAAAAAGATTGGGTATTCTATCTGGCAAAAATCATTTCATGAACACATTATAAAAAATAAACAAGAATATTTTATAATCAAAAAATACATACAAAATAATATAATTAATTGGAAGAATGATATTTTCTTCTGTAGGGGCGGCTAGCAGCCGCCCGTTTTTATCGTTTATTCTATATATTTTTTTTGTATAATATAATAGCGGGCGACTGATAGTCGCCCCTACAATTAAAAATAATCCACAATCTGCGCACAAATTGTGGATTTCTTTTTATATGTCCAAATTTTTTACATATTTTGCATTTTCTTCAATGAATTTCTTACGTGGTGCAACCTCATCTCCCATTAAAAGAGAAAATGTTTCGTCTGCCGCCATCGCATCATCCATGGTGACTTTTATTAGAATTCTGTGTGCAGGATCCATAGTTGTTTCCCACAATTGTTCTGGGTTCATTTCACCTAGACCTTTGTATCGCTGAATTCCGACTTGTTCTCTCGCAATTCCTTTTTCTTCTAATTCCTTGAACGCCTTGGTCAAATCTTCGTCTGTATAACAGTAAATATCTTCCATTCCCCTTTTGGATAATTTGTACAATGGTGGCTGTGCCAAAAACACATTACCATTTTCAATTAAAGGTCGCATATAACGGAAGAAAAATGTTAGCAACAATGTTCGAATATGTGCACCATCCACATCGGCATCTGCCATGATGATGACTTTTCCATAACGAATTTTGGTGATGTCAAATTCAGGACCAATTCCGGCTCCGACCGCAAGAATGACAGGATTTAACTTATCATTTCCATAAATTTTGTCTGCTCTTGCTTTTTCCACGTTTAACATTTTACCCCAAAGTGGCAAAATCGCCTGAAAACGTCTATCTCTCCCCTGTTTTGCGCTTCCACCTGCAGAATCTCCTTCGACAATGTAGACTTCGCACTCCGCCGGATTTTTATTACTGCAATCTGCCAATTTTCCTGGCAAAGTAGTCGTTTCCATCGCATTTTTTCGTCTGACCATTTCGCGCGCTTTTCTTGCTGCCTCTCTTGCCTTTGCCGCATTGATACATTTATCCAAAACGGCTTTCGCAACATTTGGATTTTCTTCCAAAAAGGTCGACAAACTTTCATTAACAACTGCACTTACAATTCCTGAAACCTCACTATTTCCAAGCTTTGTCTTCGTTTGTCCTTCAAATTGTGGCTCTTTTACTTTGACGGAAATAACCGCTGTAATTCCTTCTCTTACATCATCGCCAAGCAAGTTAGAATCTTTTTCTTTTAAAATATTTTTGCTACGCGCATAATCGTTAAAAGCCTTGGTAATAGCTCGTTTAAATCCTTCTAAATGCGTTCCACCTTCCACTGTGTTGATATTGTTTACAAAAGTATAAATATTTTCTGAATAGGCTGTTGTATATTGAATCGCAATTTCGATTGGCACTTCCCCATCTTTTTCAATGTAGATTGGCTCTTTTTGGATTTTTTCCTTATTTTTATTCAAATACTCAACAAACGATTTTAGCCCGCCCTCAAAGCAAAAATCGGATTTTTTCGGCGTTTCTCCTCTCAAATCTTCGACAACAATTCGCAAACCTTTCGTCAAAAACGCCATTTCGCGAAAACGATTTTGCAATACATCAAACTCATAATCCAATGTTTCAAAAATGCTACCATCTGCGAAAAATCTGACTTTGGTTCCTGTTTTATCAGAATCTCCGATTCTCGTCAATGGTTGAATCGTTTTTCCTTTTTCAAATTTCATTTGGAAAATGCCACCATCTCTTTGAATGGTCACTTCTGTCCAATCTGACAACGCATTTACAACCGACGCACCAACACCGTGAAGTCCGCCAGAAACCTTGTATCCACTATCTCCACCAAATTTTCCACCTGCATTCAACTGTGTGTACACTGTTTCTGCCGCAGAAATCTTGGTTTTTGGGTGAATGTCGACTGGAATGCCACGCCCATCATCCTCCACGCAAATAATGTTTCCTGGTTCAATTTGGATATGAATATTTTTGCAATATCCCGCCAAAGCCTCATCCACAGCATTATCTACAATTTCGTAAACCAAATGATGCAAACCTCTGACTGAAACGCTTCCAATATACATACCTGGTCTTTTTCTTACATGCTCTAACCCTTCCAAAACCTGAATTTGCTCTGCATTGTAATCATGTTCAAACTTTTCCATTTTACTCCCTCTCTCTCCAAAATTTATCCTTTTCTTTTTCCTATTGTATTTGAGCCAATATTGCTAATATAGGCTTTTAGCTGATTTTGCTTTGTGGTCAATATGAACGATTTTTCATTCCCATTCGAAATATCGACCACGCGATTTTCCTCCAAAAGTTTCTGGTAAAACGCCTTGTATTCCGCTGTTTTCTTGATATCTTTTAAATTCAATATAGCAATCACATCGTTGCCATTAATGCTTACCCCATTTCCCAGATGCAAATACATAATTATTTCCTTTCCTCGGCATGTACGACGCCGTTTTCGACATAGAAACTTTGGATGTGCTCTTTTTCGATTTCGATGTTGTCTGTGCATGTGATGATGACTTGATTGTTCTCCAAATTTTCAAGAAAACTGCGACGCCTCGTTTCGTCTAATTCTGACATAAAGTCATCTAGCAACAAAATCGGCGTTTCCCCAATTTCGTCTGTGACAATTCGTAATTCGCATAATTTGAGTGTTAACGTCGTAGTTCGCTGTTGCCCTTGCGAGCCGTAAACTGCGACTGCTTTGTGATTGATGTAAATCAAAAAATCATCTCTGTGAATGCCGGAACTTGTGTAACCTCTTGTTAAATCGAGTTTTCGATTTTGTTGTAAATTTTTTAAAAAGCCACTTTTGTCCTGCGCATTCGACAAATACTTGATTTTGATGATTTCCTTCTTGTTCGTGATAATGTCGTGCATGTCCTGAATGATGGCGGAAAATTTCTCAAAATAACGATTGCGATATTCATAAATCTGGTACGATAATTCCGCCAACTGCTCATCCAAAACCTCCAATAACGCCTCGCCTTTCGGCTCAGTCGCCATTTGCTTCAAATAGGTATTTCGTTGCTCCAAAACTTTATTGTAATTGTTCAACAAATACATATAATTTGGTTTGAGCGAGCTAATCATCATATCAATGAACTTGCGCCTGCCATCTGGTCCGCCTTTTATCATTTTGATATCATCTGGCGAAAATGTCACGACATTGATTTTGCCAACCACATTGCTGATTTTGTTTTGTTTTACACCATTGATGAAAAATTCTTTTTTTGGCGCAATTTGCGCTTTAATATTGCCACTTCTATCTTTTCGCTCAAAATCGACCTGAACCGTTGCGGACGCTTGATTGAATTGAATCAATTCCTTATCTTTTTTGCTACGAAACGATTTCCCCATACTGCACAAAAAAATGGATTCAATGATGTTTGTTTTGCCTTGCGCATTATCGCCATAAAATATATTAATTCCTTTGTTCAAGATAATTTGCTGATTTTCGTAATTTCTAAAATTCTTCAAATTAATTTGCGTTATGTACATTGACTTATCCCCAATCTATGCATCAAATGTGGAAAACTAATCTTTCATTTTGATTGGCAAAATCATGTAAATGTAGTCGCCATCTTCGATTGGCTTGATGATGCATGGCGAACGATTGGTGCCAAATTCTACATAAATTTCTTCGTCGTCAATGGCTTTTAGTGCATCCAAGAAAAACCTTGGATTGAAGCCGATTTCCAACTCTTTTCCTTCTGTTTCAACCATGATTTCTTCTTTGGCATCACCAGTTTGGTTTGAGCAAGAAATCGTCACTTTGCCAACTTCGATGTTGATTTTTACGGGATATTTCTTCTCTTTTTCAATGGACGACGCCGAAATCAACATAATTCTTTCGAAACAATTTTGCAAATAGGTGCGATTGACCTTGATTCTAGTTTCCCAAGTCGGCGGAATTGTGTTGGAATATTTCAAAAATTCGCCATCCAAAAGTCTTGTGACAATTTTGCAGTTTTCCATTTCGAACAAAGCTTGATTTTTCGCAATTCCGACCGTTATCGTATCAAACGAATCGGAAATAATTTTGTTTACTTCGTTTAATGTTTTGCCTGGAATGACGCAACTAAAGCCGTTGCTCGCTTCCACTTCCTTATTTTTAATTGCCATACGGTAGCCATCGACAGCTACAACATTCAATTTTCCATCCACCGCTTCAAATAAACTTCCTGTAAAAATGGGACGATTTTCCTCAGTGCTGACTGCAAAAATAGTTTTTCTGATCATATTTCTTAAAGTTGTTTGTTCTAATTGAATGGAATGATCAATATTAATTCTTGGCAATTCCGGAAATTCTTCTGGGTCCATGGTTGCTAACTTATATAAAGAACCTTCGCATTCGATTTCTAATAAATTATGGTCATTTAGGTGAATACGAATATCGGCATTTGGCAATTTTCGAATAATTTCGCTAAACATGACAGCATTTACGACCGTATTTCCTTGTTCTTCGATGTTTGCTTCAAATATATACTCAATTCCGATTTCTAAATCATAAGAAGTTAGTTTTAATTCATGGTCATTTGTTTGAATCAAAATTCCTTCTAAAATAGGTTTGGTTGTTTTACTAGCTACTCCATTAATGACAGAATTAATTCCTTTTAAAATTTTTTCTTTTTCACAAACAAATTTCATTTCGTTTCTCCTTTTTATAAAATAGATAATATTAGTATTAGTAGTATTAGAGCCTGTGTAAATTGTGGAAAAGTAAGTCAAAGTCAGATTTCCGTAAGCGAAAGTCAAGTGTATAACTCTGCGAATAACTTTGTAAAATTTCCACAGTATTCGGTTCATTTGTGAATTATCATTTATCAACAATTTATGGACAGGATTTTAACAGGTTGATTGTGTATAAGTCCTTAAATCCGTAAGCATAAACGGTTTCAAAATTCTTTTGTAAAAGTTTGTTTTGTAAAAATATGTTCTATTAAAATTGCGCAATCTTTTGTTAATTGTGTTATTGATTATCACGAATTAGATTTCGCAAACTATCCACAATTAATTTTGTATTTGTGTTTTGTTTGATTTCTTTTTCAATTTTATCACACGCATGCATCACCGTGGTATGGTCCTTTTTGCCGAAATCCCTAGCGATTTGCGGGTATGAAATATTGGCTTGACTTCTACATAAATACATTGCAATTTGTCTTGGGTAGACGATATCGTTCGATTTTTTTGTGGATAATAAATCCTTTTTTTCTATATTAAAATATTTTGAAACAACATCTTGAATGTAAGACGCGGAAATCACTTTTTCCTTTTGCAAAACAATTTCGTTAATGGATTTTTCAGCCAATTCTATGGTGATTTGGCTATGTGTCAAAGCTGCGTAAGCGACGATTTTGTTTAGCGTTCCTTCTAATTCTCGAATATTTGTATTAATTTTGGTCGCGATGACAGTCAATATGTAATCATCAATGATAATATGTTCTTGCTGCACTTTGTTGCGCAGAATGGCTAAACGCGTTTCATAATCCGGCATTGAAACGTCCGCGATTAAGCCCCACTCCAACCTCGTTTTCAGCCTTTCTTCTAATAAAGGAATGTCACGTGGCGGTTTATCGCTTGAAATAATGACTTGTTTGCCGTTTTGGTGCAAATGGTTAAATGTATGGAAAAATTCTTCTTGTCCTCTTTCTTTGCCGGCAATAAATTCAATGTCGTCAATCAATAAAACATCAATATTTCGATATTTTTCGCGAAATAATTGCGTTTTAAAACTTGGATTTTGAATATACATAATCAATTCATTGATAAAATCTTCGGACGTTACGTACAAAATTTTCGTATTTGGATTATTTTGCAAAATTTTGTTTCCAATCGCATGCATTAAATGCGTTTTTCCAAGTCCTACACCACCGTATATGTACAGTGGATTATACGACGCTGCTGGCGCTTCTGCAACAGCTAATGCGGCCGCATTAGCGAATTTGTTATTGTCACCCACAACAAACGTATCAAATGTATATTTTGGGTTTAGAAATGTTTTGGCATAGGTTTCAGATTGTGTATAATTCTCGGAACCCTCCGTTGAATCTATATCTTCGTCAGATTCGTTATCTACTTCACTTTTTTCAACAACAGATATTTCGCAGTTTTTATTTGTAATAAAATTAAATGTATTCACAATTAATTCGGCATATCGTGTTTCTATCGCTTCTTTTTGGAATGTTGACTGAGCAATGAGAACGATTTTGTTGTCATGAACTGATTTGATTTCAAGGTTTCTAACCCAAGTTGTGTATGAAATGCTTGTCATTTCTTCCTTCAGAAGGTCTTTGGCTTTGGTAAGTAAATCATTTTTTCCTGAATACATCAATTTCTTCCTTTCTGTAATCTCTGTATTTTCGCTAAATTTGTGAAACGACAATTTCCGTAAGCGAAAATATATTTCTATAATATCAAAAAAAAAATAAAATAGCAAGTTAATTTTGAAAATTTAACCAAAAAATTAGGATAAAAATTTCAAAAACTTGCTAATTTTTATTTTTGTATTAGATCATGCAAAAAATTCAGATAGGTGTCGCTGCACATATCACATAATCCTGTGATATAATTTAAATGTTTAGTTTTTCCACATTGTGTGCATTTTCTAGGTTTGCTGTAGTATTTTTGAGCTTTTATTTCTTCTAATAAATTACCAGAAAAGAACATAACAAAAACCTCCTTTGTAAAATTGATTCTATTATACCATATTATAGCATAAAGTGCTAGTATAAAATAATTCTGTTTTATTATATTACAAAGTGGTAAAATTAAAATGGGGGAGAAAGTATATGAAAATGGCGTATCATAAGAAAACAAGTAAGAATTATACACAATATAATTGTAGAATTCTTGATGAAATATTGGATAAAATCAGAACAATTTCTGTAAAAGAGGATATTTCTATTAATGAAGTTATTAATCAATCTTTACAGTTTGCTATAGACAATTATGAAGAGAAAGAAGAGGTCAGTTAATTTTGTGTAAAATTTAGGAATATGCTTGACTTTTTGGTATTATTTGTAGTATAATACATTTACTTATGAAAAATTTTTAATTAATTATGATATAGGAGGTGCAAAATGAAGAGAACTTATCAACCAAAAAAAAGACAAAGAAATAAAGTTCATGGATTCAGAAAAAGAATGCAAACAAGAGCAGGAAGAAAAGTATTGAAGGCTAGAAGAAATAAAGGAAGAAAAAAACTTAGTGCTTAAAAAGTGGGGGCGTTTTGTGCTCCTTTTTTAAGTAGAAATCATGAAAAAAGAGTAAATTTATGAAAAAAACAGTGATGATTAAAAGAAGATATGAATTTAAAGTATTATTTTCAAAGGGCAAAATTTCTTACGGAAATAACATAACGTTGTATTTTCGAGCTAATCGTTTGGATTTTAATAAATTGGGGATAGCCGTGGGGAAAAAAAGTGGAAGAGCTGTGGATAGAAATAGAATAAAACGATTAATTCGTGAAAATTACAAGCTTTTCGAAGACAATGTAAAATGTGGAAATCATATTTTAATTTCTGTGAATAAAAAAACGGATACAAGAAATGTAACATTTTATGAGATTCAAAAAGACATGGAAAAATTATTGAAAAAATCGGGTTTATGGACGGAACAAGCATGAGAAAATGTTTACTAAAAATTATCGAATTTTATCAAAACTATGTTTCTGCTTATTTGTCGCAAATGTGGAACATTCATTGTAAGTTTGAGCCGACTTGCTCAGAATACACCAAACAGGCGATACAAAAATATGGAGCCATAAGTGGAACATGGAAAGGCTTAAAAAGAGTGATTAGGTGTAATCCTTTTTCAAAAGGGGGATATGACCCACTAAAATAGAGAAGGAGGAGAGAATTTGTTTAAATTTTTTGCCAATATATTTGGTTATGTGTTAAATTTTATTTATGGAATTGTGAATAATTATGGTGTTGCCATTATTTTATTTACGATTTTATTAAAATTAATTATGTTGCCGATTTCGATTAAGCAACAGAAAACAATGAAGAAAACGACAAAAATTCAGCAAAAAGTGAAAGAAATTCAAGAAAAGTATAAAAGTGACCCAACAAGGATGAATCAAGAAGTGATGGATTTATATAAGAAGGAAAATATGAGTCCATTTAGTGGATGTTTGAGTTCGATTTTGCAAATTATTTTGGTGATTTCGATGTTTTATTTGGTTAGCAGACCGTTAACCTATATGAAACATGTGGAGCCAGATTTGATTAATCAATATGCGCAGGAATTGCAGGAGGCGGAAGGTGGCACGAATTACCAGGAAATTGGCATTATTCGTTTAAAATCTGCTGAGGATGAACGAGTGAGCTTAAATATGAATTTCTTAGGGTTAAATTTAAGTGCTGTACCATCCCAAAATTACAAAGATTGGAAAGTGTTTATTATTCCGGTTTTATATGTGGTTACATCCATTATTTCTACGAGAGTTACCATGAGCTTGAACAAGACGAAAAAGAAAAAAGAAGAGAATCTACAAGAAAATACGAAAGATTTAGTAAAAAAGAATGATGACGAAATTGATATGATGGAAGAAATGAACAAAAATATGACATTAATGATGCCATTGATGACAGTTTCAATTGCAATTATCGCACCATTGGGATTAGCGTTGTATTGGCTCGTTAACAATATATTTATGTTGGCAGAAAGGTTGTTAATGGATAAATTTATTAAATCTGAGGAGGAGTAGAAATGGACGAAAAAACCTATGTTTTTGAAGGAAAAACAACGAATGAGGCAATCGAAAAAGGCTTGAAGCAGCTACGAACGACGAAAAATAAAGTAGAAATTAAAGTTTTGGAAGAAGAGGATAAAAAGACATTTTTCAGTATTTTGGCGCCAAAGGTTGTAAAGGTAGAGATGAAGTTTAAAGAAGGAATGGAGCCGAAGGAAAAAGAGCCAAAGGATATGAAACAGGTTTTGCAAGAATTGGAGAACTTTGTGCAGGAATTAGTTGCGAATTTGCCTGTAAAAGATTTGAATTATGAAATAAAACACGAGGGGAATTTAATTAAAATTAATATTCCAGATGAAAGAGCGGCGTTTTTGATTGGTTATAGGGGAGAAACGTTGAATAGTTTGCAGAATATTTTGGCAAACGTAGCGAGCAATGACAAGCAGGAGAAAGTTAGGGTACTATTGAATATTAGCAATTATCGAGAGAAGAGGGAGCAGGATTTGATTACGTTGTCGAATCGAATTGCAGAATCGGTCATCAAGTCGAAAAAGTCGATTACGTTGGAACCAATGAACTCATTTGACCGCAAAATTGTTCACAATAATTTGCAAAATAATGAGCAAGTAACAACCTATAGTGTAGGGAAAGAACCTTACCGAAAAGTTGTGGTAAGTGTGAAATAAAGAAATTTTGAATAAATTTGCGTAAAGTGATTGACAAAAATAAAATTTGGTGTATAATAGTAATAGTATGATATAAAAAAGATAATCAAAGTGTATCATAAAAAAATTAAAAACTAGGTAGTGTTGTGCCACTACCTAGTTTATTTTAGTTAAAAAGAACGATGATAGAGCATACAAGGTTAGCTACGTCAAGAACAATCTTGAAGACTTCCCATAGAATATGTAGAGTTCTGATTAACTTTTGATAATCAAAGTCGTTCATCATTATCACCTCCCTTCAAGGTTGGAAGTATGATATAAATGAAAATTGGGATTTATTTGTGCGAATTGCACAAGATAAAGTAAATTGATTATAACATATTAAAATATAAATTACAATAATAAATATCGAATTCGCATAAAAAATTTTCTTATATTGGAAAATATTGACATTTTATGTAAAATATGTTACAATTAAGATGGAACAGTTAATTTGCAAGAATCCTTGCTTCTATATGGAGGAGGAGAGGAGACAAGATGAGTATCAAGACAGCAAAAGAGCTTCAGGAGGCATTTAAAGAACAATTGGGAAGAGAGTTTTCATTGTTAAGAATGATAACAATGACGAGGGTTCTTCCTGAAACAGGAGAGATTTATGTTTTTTCTCAGAGACAAGGAAAACGTAAGCTCATGTTTGCTGCTGGAATACAAAGAAACGAATTTGGTCAAATATCAAATATATTGACTGATGTTCGTTAGTATTCTATTAGCAAAGGGAAAGAGATGAGAATATTTTCTCATCTCTTGTTGTTTTTCAAACTCTCCATTTGGCGGAAAAGGCAAATGGCGTTACCAATTCCGCTGAAGAAAATGGCTTTTTCTTCTTTTTGTGCGATTTTATCGTGCAAAAAAATGATTTCCTGCAAATCTTGGAGGTCAGATTTGGTAAAATTTGGAATTTCGCCATTGCTAATTCATCGATTTTTTGATTTTTTTCCTTAATTTTTGCTACAGAATCTAAATATTGTTTATATTCGCTATCGCGTTTTTTCAAATATAGTTTTATGTCGGAAATGTATTTGTTAAAATCTCCTTGTAATGCTTGGTAAAGTGTTTCAAAATTTTCATTTTTTTTCATAATTATCCTCCTTTTTTTGCATTATAAAATATTTACATTTATAAGTCAAGGCAATCTGTCGTTTTGCAATTGGTGGAATATGCTTTGAAGGATGTGAGATAAAAAAATAAATTTCAAAAGTAGTTGACAAAAGTAAAACTTGGTGTATAATATTAGTAGTATGATATAAAAAATGTGATTAAAGTGTATCATAAAAAAATTAAAAACTAGGTAGTGTTGCCTCACTACCTAGTTTATTTTAGTTAAAAAGAACAATGATAGAGCATACAAGGTTAGCTACATCAAGAACAATCTTGAAGACTTCCCATAGAATATGTAGAGTTCTAATTAACTTTTCATGATTAAAGTCTTTCATAAATATCACCTCCCTTCAAAGCTGGAAGTATGATATAAATAAAACTTGGGATTTATTTGTGCGAATTGCACAAGATAAGTAAGTTGATTATAACATATAAAAATTACAATAGTAAAACAAAATTTGCATAAAAATTTTTCTTGACAATATAATATAAATAGCTAATGAGTTCATAGAGTGTCAAGAACTTATACCGAGGTATGTCTAGTCAACATATCTCCATTTTTTTGTATAAAAAAGACAGGTAGTCAGCCTGTCCCAGAGGTTATCCTCTTTCATCTTGTTGGTTTTCATTATCTTGTTTCTTCTTGTTTTTCTTAGATTGTAATAAGATAATTATTCGCTAGATTAATTCATAAAGTGTCATTTCCAAATACCTCCTTTCGTTAGACTATGTCTAATTACTCAGAATTTACAATTGTATCATAAATTGCTTGTGATAGCAATGATATTTTACTAGTATTCGTGAAAATAGTTGTAAAACCCCAGTAGAAAACTATGTTTTTATAAAATATAGTTGACATTTTATGTAAAATATGATAAAATTTAAATATCAAATCCGTATATTCGGATAAAAAAGGAGGATACTTTATGAGTAAAAACAACAAAAAAAAGAAACAAAAACGGGAAGAGAAAATTCAAATCCCAGAGGTTCCGGTAGCTAAACTGGAAGTTACAAAAGAAGATGAGTTCACAACAGAAAAAATGCATGTAGTGTATAGTGGAATAATAGTGGGTCTTATTTTGATACTTTGTACTATAGTTGCAGTTTGCTTTCCTAAAATGCGTCATGAAAACAAAGAGAACCAAAGACTTAGACAAAAATTAGAAGAAGTTGAAGAACTTAATGATAGCAAAAGTGATTTCCGAAGTTTTCTTAGTTCACAGAAGAGATTAAAAGAAATCCATTCTTCTAAAATAGCTGATGAAGAAGTACCATTTTTAGTTTTCACTTCATTACCTGCAAATGCAAGAGCCACAGAAGAGGAGGCTAAAGAAGCTGGAGCTCTTTATTGTATGACAGAGAAAGAGATAGGAGAAAAAGTTTTTTTGAAGTTTGATAAAAATTGGAAAATTAGGGTGAAATCTTATGGAAATGAGATTGATTTGGTATCCTATGAAGACCTGTATTTTTTTAAGCTAAAATATGGCTCGACAAAGAGTGAGTATTTAGTGGAGATTACAGATCTTATGGAAGAAGAAAATTATTATTTCTATATCTATATATAAATAATAAGCTGTTCTTCTTGGCGGAAGGCCACATGCGATTGCGTGTGGCTTTTTGCTTGCGATTTTGTGCGTTATAAAACATTATGTTTTGTGACAAGTTGCTATTTTTTGAAATTTTTCTTGCAAAATTATGTTTATTGTGATAAAATATTACCTGTATCTCGATAACTTAGCAGAAAATCTCCACGTACTTTTGTGGGGAGAAAGGAGAAATGCTGAACATGGAAAGTGAAATTGCCTGGAAGGCATCCAACAAGTTCTGGGAGAACTATGGCAAAACCGTAGTTCTTTCAGAAGTATTGAAGATAAAAAAAATTCCACCAGAAAATCTGGAGATAAATGCGGATGTTTATCTTAAATTTTCTGAGGATGGCTTATATCTCGTAAAAGTCGGGAAAGATGAGAATGTATCCGTTTTATACGAAGAGATTTAGTCTGATTGGAATTTTTAAGAATGGGCGGGGATAATTCCCCGCTTTTTCTGTTGTTGAAATTTCGATGTATCGAATAAAATTTTTAAAACAAGAGTTTATTCGGTACATCGAAAAAACTTTACAAAAGGTTTTTTGTGTGTTATCATGATTTTAAGAGGTAAAAATTATGATAAAAAGAAATTTATATTTGAAAGAAATGCGAGATTTTTATGATGAAACGAGTTTGATAAAAATCATTTATGGGCTGAGAAGGACCGGAAAATCTATTATTTTGACGCAAATTATGAGTGAGTTAGTGCATCAGAATGTGGATGAGGAACATTTGATTTATTTGAATTTTGAATCGTTGAAATACAGTTTTATCAATGGTCCGGAGGATTTGGAACGATACATTAATTCATTTGTTAAGGATAAACAGATTTATTATGTTTTTTTAGATGAAATTCAAAAAATAGAAGATTTTGAGAAGGCGATTAATTCCTTGAGAATTACCAATCACTTTAGCATTTTTATCACAGGTTCGAATGGTAGAGTGACTTTTCGCGAATTAGCAACAGATTTATCGGGCAGATATGTTAGTTTTAGGGTGCATCCGTTAACTTTTAGAGAAATCGTTGCAATTACGAATACGCCGGTGACAGCCTATCAAAGGTTGTTGTATGATGTTTTTGAATGGGGCAGTTTGCCGCAGAGATTTTCTTTCAAAAACAAAGCGACAAAATTGAATTATCTATCTGATGTATATGATTCGATTTTATTGAAGGATGTTGTGGATAGGTTGAAAATAAAGGATGTTACGACGTTAAATAAAATTTTACAGTATCTTTTGGAAACGGAAGGGCGTGAATTTTCCAATAAAAATATTTTGGCGTATTTGAAGGATAAATATAAGGAGATTTCGACTGAAACTTTGTACAATTACATCGAGGCGCTGTGTTCCACATTTATTGTGAACCGCGTGTATCGCTACGATATACAAAAGAAAGAGGTTTTGAAGACACTTAACAAATTTTATGTGGCGGATTTGGGCGTGAAAAAAGTGAAGGCGAGTGGCAGGAGAATAAATGAGGCGATTTGTCTTGAAAATCTGGTTTATCATGAGCTGATTGCAAGGGGTTACGAAGTGTATGCTGGAAAAACTAAGAATGGGAAAATTGATTTTGTTGTGATGAAGAATACGGAATATAAATATGTTCAAGTGTGTTGCCATTTAAGTAATCCGGCTATGATAGAAAAAGAGTTTGGGGCGTATGATGCGGTTCAGGATAATTATCCGAAATATGTAATTTCGTTAGATAGGGAGAATTTTTCGAGAGATGGAATTCAGCATATCAATGCGATTCAATTTTTAAAGGGGAAGGGTATTTGATTTTTCGATTTATCGAAAAAAGCTTGAAAACTAAAAAGTTATTTCGATGTAACAAAATGACTTTTAGAAAGTATATTAATCTTTTTTGGCGATTTTATGTATAACAGTGGACAAACTTTACAAAGTGTGATAAAATGTTACCTATCCTTTCGCAAGGAAATCTTGGAGAAAGGAGGTAAAGCATAATGTTCTTATTCAAAATAATACTGAAGATAATAGCTATTGTAACTGATGTAATAATTCTAGTCATAGAAATTATTGAAAGATTACATAAATAGCAAAGCACCCTCGAGATGGCAGTCTCGGGGGATTTTTGTTCTTATTCTTTCTAGCTATTGCTAAATTAATTATAACATATATTATATTGTATGTCAATCCTATTTTTTGGTGATTTTTTATATAACGGTGGACAAACTTTACAAAGTGTGATAAAATATTACCCATCCTTTCGCAAGGAAATCTTGAAGGAAGGAGGTAGAGCATAATGGAGTTACTTAAAATAATACTAAAGATAATTGCTGTTGTAACAGAGATAATAGTTCTAGTAATAGAAATTATTGAATGTCTACATAAATAGCAGAACCCCCGAGAATGCCGTCTCGGGGTTTTTTATGTTCATGGAATTACTTAACTATAATTTTATAGCTATTTTTATTATAGCATATATTATATTGTATGTCAATCCTGTTTTTTAGTTAAATTAATAAGAAATAAAATTAAATTTTTTTATTCTTTATGAATTTCATCTTCTGGAGTAATACCTAATATTTCTTCATAATGCCTGATTTCTATTTCTTTTGCTTTCATCATTGTTGTATCGTTTTTTTCTTTAAAGTAGTTTAAATGAAGTTTTGCTTCTTCTAAGTTCTGTCTTATCGTTTTCAAATAATTATTATTTTTATTTTCTAGTAACTTGTAATTTTGCAAAACTGAATCTCTTACTTCACTACTAAGGGGAATATCAGCTATGGTTTGTTCAAAATTTTTGTTTAACGACATAAGAATGTTACTACCTAAATTAATAGGAAAAAAGCCTGATTCTTCTGCAATATAATCAGAAATACCAGCTTCCAGACATTCGAAATAAATCGCAGATGTTATATGTTTTAAATGATTAGGATATAATAAGTAATTTAAAAATTGTTTCATGGTGTCTTTTTTATTATTTTTATATAATTCGCCAAAATGTACTCTATTAAGAATAATATAGGCTTTATTTTCTGGTAAATATAATGAAGTATCTAATATTTTGTCGTTATTATCATCTAAAAAATAACATCTTCAAAATCTTCAATTATTAAAAAACTTATAATATGTTTACTAATATATTATACAATATATTTTGGTGTTTGTCAAGAGAGATTGGAAGACATGTTATTTTTTTGATTTTTCTTGTGGATAAATATTTTTAGTAAAAACAAAAGTGGAAATTATTTTTTGCTATTTTTTTGTGTTTTTTGATTAATTTTTTTATTTTTTATTATTTTTTAATTAATTTTTTATATTTTTTTTGATTTTTTTATTTATGAAAAAACATTTTTTCCTCAAAATGCGTCATTTTGGCTTGCAAGGCGGGGTTTCGTGTGGTATAATGAAATAGAGAACGGGAAATTTTTGAGGATTTCCTGTGGATAAAGGAGAAAAAATGAGTACAATTGTTGCCATATCGACTTCACCTGGCATTGGTGGAATCGGAATTGTCCGTATGAGCGGTAAAAAATGTTTTGAAATATTAAATAAATTTTTTATTCCGAAAAAAAAGAAATCCACAATAAAAGGCTATACAATGAGGTATGGAAAGGTTGTGGATAACTCTGGAAAGCTAGTTGATGAAGTGCTAGTTTCGTATTTTGTGGCGCCAAAAAGCTATACCACGGAAAATATGTGCGAAATAAATACGCATGGTGGAACGGTTGTGATGAATCAAATTTTGGAAATTTGTTTGCAAAATGGCGCCGTGTTGGCAGAACCAGGAGAATTCACAAAACGCGCTTTTTTAAATGGAAGAATTGATTTGTCGCAGGCAGAGGCGGTCATTGATGTAATTCATTCGAAAACCGAGAAAGAAAGCAAGGTTGCAGTTAATCAATTAGAAGGAAATCTGTCTGAAAAAATAGGGGAAATTCGAAAAAAGGTCATTGAAATCTTGGCAGAAATCGAGGTAACCATTGATTATCCTGAGTATGACGAGGTCGAAATCACGGAAGCCAAAATAAGCCGTATTTTGGACGAAACGGATACATTACTCGACAAAATGGAGAAAAGCTTCTTAAACGGCAAAATTTTGCGTGATGGCCTGAAAGTCGCTATAATAGGGAAACCCAACGCTGGAAAATCGTCCTTGTTGAATTTAATTTTAAACGAAGAGCGAGCGATTGTGACAGACATCGAAGGAACCACGCGCGATACTATCGAAGAATTCATTACCATTGATGGCGTGCCGTTGAAAATTATGGATACAGCGGGAATTCGTGATGCAAAGGATGAAGTGGAGAAAATCGGTGTGGAAAAGTCACGAAAAGCTTCGGAAAACTGCGATATAGCGCTTGCGATTTTTGATGTTTCCAGAGAACTAGATGACGAAGACCGCGAAATTTTAGATTTAATTAAAGATAAAAATGCGATTATTATTTGCAATAAAATCGATTTAGAAAAACGTTTAAACATTACGGAAATAAGGAGTTTAGGCAAACCAATCATCGAAATTTCGGCAAAAAATAAAGAAGGTGTGGAAAATTTGCAAAAAGAGATTTCGAAACTTTGCCACTTGAATGAAATTGCGCTTGATGGAGAGTTGATTGTCAGCAATCAGCGCCACAAGAGCCACATTATAAATGCGCATAATAATGTGAAAAAGGCGCAGGAGGTTGTGGATAACTGTTTGCCGATTGATATAATTTCTTCTTATTTAAAAGAAATTATTGAAGAATTGGGCAAAATTACAGGTGAAAATGTGACAGAAGATGTCATAAACGAAATATTTTCTAGGTTTTGCCTTGGAAAATAAAACAGCTGTTTTACAAACAAAAATTCTTGTTCCACGTTTGTCGAAAAATGTAGAACAATGTCGAATAAATATAAAGAGAGGAAGTAAAAATGGGATATCATGCAGGAAAATATGATGTAGCAGTGATTGGAGCAGGGCATGCAGGTTGTGAAGCGGCTTTAGCGTCCGCGAGATTGGGCATGAAAACACTAATTTTTTCCATTAGTTTGGAATGTGTTGCCAATATGCCGTGCAATCCACATATTGGAGGTTCGTCGAAGGGCCATTTGGTGCGCGAAATCGATAGCCTTGGCGGTGAAATGGGGAAAAATATTGATAAAACTTTGATACAATTGCGCATGTTGAATACGTCGAAAGGTCCAGCTGTTCACGCTTTGCGAGCTCAGGCTGACCGCAAACGCTACCAAATGGAAATGAAGCATACGTTGGAAAAACAGGAGAATTTGTATTTGAAACAAGCCGAAATTGTGGAAATCAAGGTGGAAAACGATAAAGTGAAGTCCGTTGTGACGAATTTGGGCGCCGAATATGACGTGGATTGTGTCATTCTTGCAACAGGAACGTATTTGAAAGGCAAGATTTTTATTGGTGACAATTCGTTCCAAAGCGGTCCAGATGGCGTGTTTCCGGCAAATCAGTTGTCAGAATGTTTGAAAAATTTGGGGATTGAAATTCAGCGTTTTAAAACAGGAACGCCGGCTCGAATTAACAAAAAAAGCATTGATTTTTCGAAAATGGAGATTCAAGAAGGCGATTCTGATATGGTTCCATTCTCGTTTGAGGACGAAATGCCGGATGTGGAACAAGTTCCATGTTGGTTAACGTATACGAATGCGAAAACGCATGACATTATTCGACAAAATTTACATCGTTCGCCGTTGTATGCGGGAATGATTGAGGGGACGGGACCGCGCTACTGTCCTTCGATTGAGGACAAAGTGGTGCGTTTTGCGGATAAAGAAAGGCATCAAATTTTTGTGGAACCAATTGGAAAAGATACGGACGAAATGTACATACAAGGCATGAGTTCGTCGCTTCCGGAAGACGTCCAAATCGCGATGTACCGCACGTTGCCGGGGTTGGAAAATGCGGAATTTACAAGACCTGCTTATGCAATCGAATATGATTGCATCGAGCCTTCACAGCTCAAAAGTTCGTTGGAATTGAAAAAGATTTCGGGCATGTTTTTTGCGGGACAAATTAATGGAACGTCCGGCTACGAGGAGGCTGCAGCGCAGGGAATTATCGCGGGAATCAATGCAGCGCAGAAGTTGAAGGGAAAGCCAGCGGTTATTTTGGACCGTTCGCAGGCATATATTGGCGTTTTGATTGACGATATTGTGACGAAAAGCACGATGGAGCCATACCGAATGATGACTTCTAGGGCGGAATATAGGCTGCTTTTGAGACAGGATAATGCCGATTTGAGGCTGACGCAAATTGGCTATGAAGTTGGATTGATTTCGGAGGAAAGATATCGCAAATTTTTGGAGAAAAAGGCGCAAATTGAGCAAGAAGTCGAGCGTTTGAAGACATTGATTATCAAGCCAAGTGAGGAAACAAACCGCATTTTGGAAAAATGTGGAACAACGCCGATTTCCACAGGTACAAAGATGTCTGATTTATTGAAGAGAACGGAATTGACATACCAAAATTTGAAGGAAATTGATAAAAATAGACCAGAATTGGATAGGCAAGTGTGGGAAGAAGTCGAAATTATGGTCAAATACGAAGGCTATATTGAAATGCAGAAAAAACAGGTGGAAGGTTTCCAGAAAATGGAGGCGAAAGTGTTGCCTGACGCGATTGATTATGAGGAAATTAAGGGATTGCGATTGGAGGCAAGACAGAAATTAAATAAAATAAAACCGCATTCCATCGGCCAGGCGTCCAGAATTTCAGGCGTTTCGCCGGCCGATATTTCGGTGTTGTTGATTTATTTGGAACAATATAAACATACGAAAAAATAACCGTAGGGGCACGGGGTACCGTGCCCCTACAGATAGGAGAAAATATGAATTTAGAAGATTTCCACAGGATTTTTAAGGAAGAATGTCAGAAAAATCAGATTAAATATGACGAAAATAAGGCAGAATTGTTGTATCAATATATGAAATTAATTTTGGAATGGAATGAGAAAATCAATGTAACGGCAATTAAAGAAGAAAAAGAGTTTATCGTGAAACATTATGTTGATTCATTGACGATAAGCCATTATTTAACGGGTGCAAAAAGAATTTTGGATATTGGCACTGGTGGCGGTTTTC
This sequence comes from uncultured Clostridia bacterium, assembly GCA_947649935.1. GTDB lineage: Bacteria > Bacillota > Clostridia > TANB77 > CAG-508 > Scatovivens. The sequence continues at coordinate 41,202 of CANSTR010000007.1, read as the reverse complement.
CGGGGATTCCTTTGAAAATCTATCATTTGGATAAAAAATTTACGTTGATTGATTCTGTGAATAAGAAAATTACGGTAATAAATGATGTGATTGAGCAATTGAAATTGTCGGATATTGAAGCATTGCATGTGCGTGCGGAGGATTTGGCGCGCGATAGCCAATATAGAGAGCAATTTGATGTGGTGACAACCAGAGCGGTTTCTCGTTTAGCGACGATTGCGGAATATATGTTGCCATTCGTGAAAATTGGCGGAAAGGCGATTTGCATGAAAGGGCCGAATGTTGAGGAAGAAATGGAAGAAGCAAAAAAGGCAATTCGTATTTTGGGAGGAAGGTTTGAGAGGGTTGAAAAATTAAATATCAGTGGCGAATTTGAGCGAAATTTGGTTATTTTGGAGAAGGTAAAATCGACGGATAAAAAATATCCGAGAGGGCAGGGAAAACCAGCGAAAGAACCAATAAAATAGAAACGTAGGGGCGATTATCAATCGCCCGCGATATGTTATGAATATATAACATAGGTGCACCGTGCCCTTACCATCAATTGCCTGCAAAATAAAAACCGTAGGGGTCGATGCCCACATTGACCCCAAATGCAAAAAACGTAATGTTGGTAAAACAAATGACAAATTGGCATGTCGCGGGCGGCTGATAGCCGCCCCTACGGATTTGGATGAATAATGAACGTAGGGGTCATTATCAATCGCCCGCGAAAAAACAACCTGGGTAAAATATACAAAAATATGGCAAACACGTAAGGGCACGGTGCACCGTGCCCTTACATTTGGCACAAAAAATATTGCAAAAATTAAAATTGTTTTTGGGGCAACATTTTGGAAAAATATTACCAAAATGTTGCCTATTTTTATTGACAGAAAGCAAAAAATTTTATATGATAGAGAAAAGGAGTGAGAAAATGAGCAGAATTATAGCAATAGCAAATCAAAAAGGAGGCGTCGGAAAAACGACAACCGCGGTGAATGTGAGCTCAATTTTGGCGAAAAAAGGCAAAAAAGTCATGTTGATTGATTGCGACCCACAGGGCAACGCGACAAGCGGTTTGGGCATCGAAAAAGACGGCGAATATTCATTGTACGACGTTTTAATTAATGAAGTTGACATCAGGCAAACTTTGCAGGATACGTGCATTAAAACATTGAAAATATGTCCAGCCAATATGAATTTGGCTGGTGCAGAAGTGGAATTGGTGAACCAAATTTCAAGGGAACAACGCATGAAAGCTGCTTTGGAGGACGTGAAAAGCGAGTATGATTTTATTTTGATTGATTGTCCGCCATCGTTGGGATTGGTGACTTTGAACGCTTTTACAGCTTCGGATGCAGTTTTGATTCCAGTGCAGTGCGAATATTTCGCGTTGGAAGGATTGGGACAACTCTTGAATACTATCAATTTGGTGAAAAAACATCTGAACAAAAGTTTGGAGATTGAGGGCGCTGTTTTGACGATGTATGATATTCGTACGAATTTGTCGAATGAGGTGGTGAAAGAGGTGAAAAAATATTTTGGGGATAAGGTGTACAAGACCGTAATTCCTAGAAATATCAAACTGAGCGAGGCGCCAAGTTATGGCATGCCGATTATTTTGTATGACGAGAAGTCGAAGGGCGCAAGATGCTACGAAAAGTTGGCGAAAGAGATGATGAAGGCGGAAAGCGACCGAGAAAAAGAATTGGAAGAAGAATAATTTTAGGAAAGGAAGGATAGAATGATGATGAAGAAAACTGGTTTGGGAAAAGGTTTGGATGCGCTGTTTTCAATGCCATTGGAGGAAGAAGTAAAAAAAGAGCCTATCACTGTTGAAGGTGGGGTAGTTCAGTTGAAAATTAATGAAGTGGAACCAAATCCGAATCAAGCAAGAAAGATTTTTGATGAGGAGTCGATTGAGGAGTTGGCGAATTCGATTAAGGAATATGGCGTGATTCAGCCAATTATTGTGACGAAAAAGGAGAATTATTATGAAATTATTGCTGGAGAAAGACGTTGGAGAGCCTCTAAAAAAGCAGGTTTAGAGGAAATTCCAGTCATCATTCGCGAAGATGACGAAAGACGTAACCAAGAGATTTCGCTGATTGAAAATATTCAAAGAGAGGATTTGAATCCGATTGAGAAGGCACGCGGAATTAGGCAATTGATGGATGAATATGAGTTGACACAGCAACGCGTGGCGGAGATTTTGGGCAAAAGTAGGAGTAGTATTGCGAATACGGTTCGTATTTTAAATTTGGATGAAAGAGTATTAAATTTGGCGTTGGAGGGTAAACTAACGGAGGGGCATTGCAAGTCGCTGATGTCGGTGGAGGACCCGGAAAAGCAGTACCAGATGGCGTTGTACATTATTGAGTCTGGCGATTCGGTGCGTGATGCTGAGCGAAAAATGCGTAATATTAAGAAGACACCGAAGAGAGAGGACCGCTATATGCCGATTTATCGTGATATTGAGGATACGTTCCAGGGATTTTTTGGCACGAAGGTGAAATTGGATGCTGGCGCTAAAAAAGGAAAAATTATTATTCAATATAACTCAAATGATGATTTGGAGAGGATTTTGGAGTTGATTAAATAGCGAATATGTGTTTGTATAAATATAATTAAAAGGATGTGGAGAAGATGAATGATATTATTTTGATTGTGTTGCTTGTGGCAGTGATTATTGAAACGATTATGGTTTTGGTTTTACATAGAAGATATGTTTCTTTTATGAAAAAGCTGGGAAATGGCAATAATTTGGATGAAATGCTGAAGGCGTACGTTTTGGAGGTTGAGGCGATTAAGAAGGATAATGCGGAGATTAAGCATTATTATACGAAATTGGACCAGGATTTGGCGTCGTGTGTGCAAAAGGTTGGTTTGGTGCGTTATAACGCGTTTGAGAACGTGGGAAGTGATTTGAGTTTTGCGGTGGCTTTGTTGGATGGAAACGATAATGGCGTGGTTTTGAATGGGTTGTATGGCTCGGAGTCTTCGAATATTTATGCGAAGCCGATTAAAAATAAGAAGTCTAGCTACCAGTTGTCACAAGAGGAGGAATATGCACTCGAAATTGCGGAACAGACGAAGAATTTTATGGCGAAGAATAGGAAATAAATTGGAAATTTTGAAAATATATTTCTTAAATGCGAAATAAGTTTGGGAAAATAAAAAGTTATTTCGGAAATGAGAAACAAGTTGATAAATAAAAGACATTTGCAAGTTTATGGATTGCAAATGTTTTTTTTGTAAAATAGACCTGTTAGAAAAATTTGTCAAGAAGCTGTAGCCACTTTTTCGTAGTAATAGTATATTTTTTGAAAAAAATCGTAAAAAAAGATAAAAATTATGTAAATGATATTGTAATTATTTAAAAAATGTGTTATAATGCGTTTGTAACAGCAAATTATATTAAAAAAAAGCCTACTTGGGCGGAAAGAAAGAGGTAGCAATATGAAAGAGAAAATCAGAGTAGCAATTTGTGGTTATGGACATTTGGGGCAGGGAGTAGAGAAAGCACTTTTTAATCCTGCAAATCGGGATATGGAGTTAGTTGCTATTTTTACAAGAAGGAATCCATTATCAATTAAGCCAGTAGCACCTGTGGAAGTTGTTTATTTTAATGAAATTGGACAGTACAAAGATAAGATTGATGTAGTGATTCTTTGTGGTGGTTCTGCAAAAGATTTGCCAAAACAAGGACCAATGATTGCAAGGATGTTCAATACGGTTGACAGTTTTGACACGCATGCGAGAATTCCAGAGTATCTTGAAAAGATGCATGATGCGTCATTTTGCGCGGGAAAAGTTTCAATTATTTCAGTAGGATGGGACCCAGGTATGTTTTCACTTGCAAGGGCATATGCAGAGGCAATTCTCCCAACAGGAAATACATACACTTTTTGGGGAAAAGGTGTGAGTCAGGGGCATTCTGATGCTATTAGAAGGGTTGATGGCGTTAAGGATGCGAAGCAGTACACCATTCCTATTGAAAGTGCTGTTGAGGATGTGCGTGCAGGTAAAAATCCAGAGTTGACTGCTAGACAGAAGCATTTGCGTGATTGCTATGTGGTGGCTGAAGAAGGGGCAGATTTGGATAGAATTGAAAAAGAAATCAAGGAAATGCCAAATTATTTTGCTGATTATGACACAATTGTGCATTTTATTAGTGAAGAAGAGCTTCAGAAGAACCATTCTGCGATGCCACATGGAGGATTTGTGATTCGCAGTGGTGATACAGGTAATCATAAGCAGATTGTGGAATATTCTTTGAATTTGGAGTCAAATCCGGAGTTTACAGGAAGCATTTTGGTTGCGTATGCAAGGGCAGCATTTTACTTGAATGAAAGAGGTGAATTTGGTGCAAAAACAGTTTTTGATGTTCCAGTAAGCCTTTTAACTTCAGAATTTACTGAAAATCTTGTAAGAAGATTGTTATAATTAATTAAGAATTTCATAATGACCTCGGCAGTGTTTCCTCTATGGAGGAGGCACTGTTTTTTGTGGTGAATAATTTTTTTTATGATACAAATAATAGTAAAGGTAGTATTTTTGTGGCTAAATGCTATTTTTTGATTTTGTAGAAAAAATCAAATTTCTGTTTTTTATTAAAATATTGAAAATTGCTTGACAAATGGTACGAAAGTATGCTAAGATATAAGTGTTGCTTAAGTAGGCAACTACCATGGAGAGGTGGTCGAGTTGGTTTATGGCACCAGTCTTGAAAATTGGCGTAGGTTTATAGCCTACCGTGGGTTCGAATCCCACCCTCTCCGCCATTTTTTAATAAAGTTACTTAATTTCAGCAGATGCAGGGTTACCCAAGAGGCTGAAGGGGACTGTTTGCTAAACAGTTAGGGTTCGTTAAGGGCCGCGAGAGTTCGAATCTCTCACCTTGCGCCAGAAATAATGTTTATTTGTGAAAAACAAATAGGCATTATTTTTTTGCAATTAAATTTTTAATATTTATAAAAAATAAATAAATTAAAAATAAAAATATATTAATTAATTTAATTATTTTTTATAATTATTCTTATTAAATTAAAAATAAATAATTTTATTTTAAAAAATATTATAAAAATACATAAAAAATATTTTATTAAAGAATTAATTGAATATTTTTTTATTTATAAATTATAAAATAGATAAAAAATAGTAAAATCATAATAAGCACAAAAAAATTCCATAAAAGTATAACATGAATTTGAGAATGTTTTCTTTAGACTTTTGAGGAGAAATTAGATAAATTTTGAGAAATATTTAACAAAATATACACAAAAGTGGTTCAAAAAATGAAGTGAAATTATTAGATGTTTTTTTCTTATAATAAAACAGAAAAAGAGTGAAAAGATTATGAAAAAAATATATAATTTTGTTGAAATTTAAAAAATAGAGAAAGATAAGAAATAAAAAAACAATAAAGAAAAATAAAAATAAAAGTGAAAGATATTTAGGAACAATAAAGCGATTAATTAAGATAGTAAAAAAAGAACAGAAACTGGGCTGAAGATTAAGAAAAAGATAAATCAAGAGAAAAAAACAATAAGTTACATAATATATATGACGGTTTATAATAAAGGAGAAAATGTTGAAAAAATGATGGGGATAAGGTATGGGAAATAAGAAAAAGAATCTTTGTTGCCTAATCCATGAATGAGGATACATAACTAAATAAAGCGGATTGTCAAAAAGGTAATAAATTAAGCGATTTATTTTTAGTATAGAAGATAAGAAATCAATTTATGATTTGAAAACTGGGTGAAATCTAGTAAATATAGGGACAAAAAAGAAAGCAATTTTGGTTGAGTAATATTTAAAATGAATCAATATTTAAATAGAAATTAGAAAATAGTAGAGTAAAATTTATATGATTTTTTAAAACTAAAATTGAGAGCGAAATTTTCGGTAAAAATCTTATTATAAGATACAAAAAGTAAAGAATAAACTGAAATGTTGCTGGAAAATTCATAGTAAAAATACAAAATAAAATAGTAGAACAAATTGAACACTAAAGACAACAAAAATAGGAGTAAAATATGTGAAAAATAGCAATAAAATAGAACCAAAATTAAATTAAAATAAATAAAAAATAAAAATATAAAGAGATTATATTTTTTAATAAAAGAATATAATTGGTAATAATAAAAAATAATTCATAGAATATTAAGAAATAAAGTTAGTTTAAAAAACAAAAAAACTGTATATTTAATAACGAAAAATAATTTTTTAAAATAAATAAAAAATAAAAATATAAAAATCAAATTAAAAACTAAATAAAAAGAAGAAAAAATAATTTTTAAATATAAAATGTTAGTAAAATAATAATAAAATAAAAATTTGAATAGAAATAAAAAATAGAAATAGAATAAAAAAACTAAAAGCAATTGAAAATATATTTTTTTGTATTATTTTTTTATTTATGTAAAAATTATAAAAATAAATAATATAAAATAAATATAGAAGTATAAAATATAAATTTAATAATTGAAGAATCTGCAGTAATAGAAACAATAAATTTAGAGAAAGTAAATGCCACAGATAAGATAAAATAATAAGATATAGATGTAATTCTAGAAGATATGAAAAAGAAAGCTAGTTGCGAGGAAGGACAACAAGTTTTCGTATAAAATTGATAGTGGGAAAGTAAAAAAGTAGAGTAAATTTACAAGAGATATGTGTATAAATCATAAAAATTGTAAATTAAAAATTTCAAATGAGCAAATAAATTCTGAGAGAAAAAAATATATTTGTTTTTCAATAAATAGGAATAAAGATTGGTAGAGAAAATAAAAGTAAAAAATAGCTTAGAATTGAAAAGAAAAAAGAGATTGAAAGAAAAACAATAAATTACATAATGTGGTAACAAGCTTTTTATGACATTAAAAAGAGTTTGAAACTATATGGATATAAAGTATGGGAAATAAAGAAAGGAATAAATATTAGTTGGTATAAAAATTGGAATACATAATACAATGAAAGTGCGTGGCAAAAAGACAATAAAAATAAAGAAGATATTTTCATTGTGAAAGGTAAAAAGTAGTTAGTAAATAGAATAGCAGGGATAATAGCAAGATACAAAGCGAATAAAGATAGATAAAGTAAGATAAAAAATGTTTAAATATATGGGGGTAGTGGAATAAAAATGGACTTTGTTTGTGAAAAAAATATTTTGATTTTTTTGAGTGAATCATATAGCAATTTTTTTTGTAGAAATTTTATAATTGCAAATGAAAACCGAAACAAAAGGAAGAGATTTAATGAAAAAAAGCTGTAAAAAGTAATAAGATAATTGGCAGTGATTTTTGAGAATACATTTAAATGAAAATATGAAAATAATCGTATAGAAAAGATTAATAATTTTATATAAATTGGAATAATGAATAAAAAAGTAAAAAATTAAAACAATAAATTAATTATAAAGAATCAGAAAATAAATAATAATATTTAGTAAAATATTAATAAAATAAATTTAATTAAGTAAAAATGAATATTTAATTTATTAATAATAAATATTAGAAAATATATAATAAATTTAAATTAGAGATTTGAATTTAGATAAAAAACAAATAAAATATAATGCATCATAAAAACATTGAAAAATAAGAAAAAAATAAATGTGTGAATAAAAATTAAATATAAAAAATAATGGTGGAAAAATAAAATACAGAAAAATTGATAAAATTAGAGGAATAAAATTAATATTTTAAGAATTTATAAAAAATAGTAAAAATTATAGAGAAAAGTTATCTGAACAAAAGCAAGAGCAGGAAATTAGTTGAAAGATTTGAAAACTAATTGGTGGATTATTATAATGAAAAATTTGTAAAATGAATTGTAGAAAAGTAGAATGTAGATGCAGTATATAAAAGATATGAAAGAAAAAAACTTTAATGAAAAAAAGCATGAATCTTTGGATAAAGTTGGTAACAAAAAAGTAAAGTAGTATAGTAAGCTTTTGAAAAATAGGAGGAATGTTAGTAGAAATTATAGTGTGAATAGTTAAAAAATGAGAACGAAAAAATAGAAAACAATTATAAGTTTTTCTGAAATAGATAGAGATATAATTTCAGAGAGAAATGTAGGAAGGATAAGATATAAAGATTGAAGAGAAGATGAAAAATAAAGAAAAAACAAGAGATTACATAATGTTAAAATGTGTTTTAGAGAACCTGAAATAATATTGAAAATATAAGGGGGATAAATTATGGGAAATAAGGAAAAGAATGAGGACAAGTTAAAAGTTATACAATATACATAAAGTCAAAAATACAGTTGGCAAAAAGACAACAAAGTAACAGGAGATAGAATTGGTTTATGAGATAAGAAGTTGAATTATGAGCGAGAAGACAGAAAAAATGGAAATAATTAAGATGAATAAAGGGAAGGAAAATGAAAGTAAAAATATTCGAAATTATCAGATTAGATTAATAAAAAGTAATAGAATCGTATAAAAAAGAGCATTATAAAAATTTATATAAAAAGGGTAAGTATTTTTTTATATGATTAGTATCTATAGAAAGAAAATATTAGCAAAATATGAATAGAACTCATGGGAGAGAGATATATATAATAATGGTGTAATGTGTGGAGCAATTTAAGATGTAATAAAAAAGAGATTTTTAAATAAAATTTATAAAAAAGTATGGAGAATCTAAAAGAAAAATAAAAGAATGGTAAATAAAATAAAGTATAAAGGTGGAAATAAAATAAAAAATAATTAATAAAATTTTAAAATTAATTTTAATTAAATAAAAAATATGAATAAACATATGTGCATTTTTTATTTATATGTTTTTAACTATAATAAACACAAAAAACATTAAATATTAAAATAAAAATAAAAAGCAAAAAAATAAAATGCAAATAAAAAATATTGAAAAATCAGGAAAAATATAGATATGTGCATAGAAATTAGATATAAAAAACAGTAGTGGAAAACAAAAAAGAATAAAAATCATAAAAATATGGAGAAAAATTAAGGGTTTTAGAATTTATGATAAAAATAATAAAAAATTATTAAAATAAGAATAAAGAAGAATTATATTGATAAAAAGCATAGAATGATTCCTTAAAATTTTTAAACATAAAAACGTAGATAAATAACAAAGGAAAGTTGGCAAAGGAGATGATAAAACAGAGAAATATAGATGGGAAATAAACAAGTATATTAGAAAAAACTTATTTATGGTAGTAAGAACGAATCTTTATATAAAATTCATGATGAGTAGTTAAAATGAGATAGTAAATTTTTGAAGAATATAAATAATATTGATGGAAATTCTAAGATAAAAAGTTTAAAAAATAGAAAGAAAAAAGATTTATTTTGAAGGAGATAGAAATATAATTTAGGAAAAAAGATAAAAAGAGAAAATGATGTGCAGATTTGATAGCCAATAGTAATTAAGTAAAAAAGGAAAGGTTACATAATTTTAAAACAAGGATAGTATATTGATGAATCTTTATCCCAAATATATCAATATAGGATATGGGAAACACATGAAAGAATCGTTATTGAATGAAAAATAAATTAGAAAACATAATCACAAAAATTGGGTTAACAAAAAGGCAATAAAAATATCCAAGATAATTTTTGTGTAGAAAGTAAAGTATTCAATAGTGAATAATAAAAAGGATAAAATGAATTAAAATAGACGAAAGTTGCATGGTAGAATACTTTAAAATTAGGAAACAAAATAGTTAAAAAGTATAGAGTTTTATAGAAAATTTATTATAAAATCTTATTAAGATAGATGCAACAATTTCTTTATAAGAGAGTTTGCGATTTTAAGCAAGAATTCATAAAAAAGAATAGAGTTAATAAAAAATAAATGCAAAAAATTTGTTTTGCATTTAGAAGAAAAAACAGAATGAATTTTAGAAAAGGAGTGTAGAAAATGGTTAGAAAATTATAAGAAAAGAGAGAAAAATAGAAAGGGAGAATAATGATTAAAATAGTAGATTTTTTGTAAATGGTAGAAAGATATAATAATTGACGAGAAAATTATTTTTATTTGTTAATTAAATAATTAGTAAAATAAATTAAATAAAAATATTAATATTTATTTTTTCGTTTTGAATAGTATTGATATAAAATATTTAATAAATAAAAAATAAAATTAAAAATCAAAAAATAAAATGTAAGTGGAAAATATTGAAAAATGGGCGAAAAATAAATGTGTGAATAAAAACAAGTGGTGAAAATTAATGGTGGAAAACTAAAAATAGTAAAAATACTAAAAAACACACCCCAAAATTATTATTTTGTTAATTTATACAAAAATAATAAAAATAAATAGAGCTAAAAATAAAAAATAGATTTGAGATATAGAATGATAAGAAGATTGAGAAAGGATATATGAATAAAAAAAGGAGATGCAATAAGATAAAAGTGATACTCTAGAACACTAAAATTTTGATATAATCGTATAAAAATTGTATAAGAAATATCACGAATAAATCAAATGAACTTTTATATAAGATTGATTCTAAAAAATTAGAATATTGTGATGAATTTGTGAGAAATTAGAATATGTTTGATAAAAATTACAAGATAAAAATTTTGAGAGAAAGAGTAAAAAATGTAGAAAAAATAGAAACAATTTTTAGAACAATAGAGGAATGAGTTTAAAGAGAGAAATAAACAAAATTTAAAAGTGAAATTCAAGAATATAAATGCAAAACATTGAAAACACATAAAGTTACATAACGTGCAAGAAAGTGATTTATTAAGTTAAAAGTATATTAGAAATATATGTATGAAAGCTATGGGAAATAAGAAAAAGAATCAATATTAGCTAAAATGAAAAAATATATACATAATATATGAAAACATGTTGACAAAAAGACAATAAGGCGAGATGGAAATTATTCTATTATAGAAACTAAAAAGCAATATCTAAATCAAAAAAACCATAAAATGAGTAAAAAAATGAATCATTTTTTTGATGAAAAAGTAAAAAAATGTGGGATTGGAATTATTATTTTAGAGAGAAGAGTAAAGAGGTTTTTTCTAAAAACTTTTCTACAATTTATTAGCAGAGAATTTAGCTGCTTTTTTGTATTAAAGTTTTCTATATTTTTAGAAAAGTAAAGAGATTTTACAAAAAAATACATATGCAAAACTAAATAAAATACATTAGTAAAAATGTGTGAAATTTTACAGAAGTTCGTCAAAAAAGAATAGAGAAAGAGGAGAAAAAATGGATTGAAAATTTAAAGAAAACGAAAAAGAGAAATAAGATATGGAAGTTTAGAAATGTTTTTTTTTGATGAATAAAACAGATAATAATAAAATATATTAAAAATAATGAATAAGATTAAAAAATAAATTTTATTAAAATAAATAATTAATAAATAAGATAGTTTTTTTGTTATTAACAAAAATAGAATAAATATTATAAAATAATAAGTTTTGGATGTGTTATAAAATAAAAAATGAATATTAAATAGAAAAAACAAAATAAAACTGATATTATTGAGAAATAAAGAAAAAATGAATATGTGAATAAAAATAAAGAATAAAAAATTATGGTGGAAAACCTAAAAACAATAAAAATTATAAAAAATGGGATAAAAACTTGTTATTTTATGACGATATAAGAAAAACAATAAAAATAAATAGAATAAAAATAATTAGTAGGAGTAAAAATGCTTAAAATAGAATCTGAAAGCTTTAAAATAGAAAAGTGAAATTCAAATGCATAAAAACATGAAATTACATACAAAAACTAGCGAAAAAACATAGAATAATAGGGTAATAATAAAACAGAACTACAAGAAAAATTACGTAGATAATAAGAATAGAAAAAATCTTTGCTAATAATAGAGAATAGATGGATTTTTATAATAAATTTTGGAGAAATATGAGTTGGATTGAAAGAAGATATAAGACTAGATGACCAGAAATGTTTAGTAAGAAAGTGATAAATTATTTTTAAAAATAGAGCTGTAATTTGAAAAGAAAATAAAAGCGATAAAAATGCTGGATGTTTTGATGAAAAGAGAAAAAGAGAACAAAATGTAATTGGATACATAATGCTGAAAACAAACACTTTTGTTGGGGAAATAGGTCGAATGTTTTTCGGTGTAATACATGGGAAATAAGAAAAAGAATAATTTTTTGCAAAACTATAAATTAATATACATAATTTTGACAAAACGGTTGTCAAAATGTCAATAAAGCAAGAAGAGTGATTTGTTTAAAATGGAGAGATGGTATGCTTTTTTATATGATTTTGATGAAAAAAATTGATTTTATTGAGCTTGTAATTGCTAAAAAAATTAAAATTTATTGCCGAAAAAAGTCTATAAATTATTGAACTTTTTTGTTAAAATGTTCGATAAAATATTTTGTTGAAACAAATTGTATTTTAGTAAAAAATTACAGAAAATATTGTGCTAATTTTATAAAAATAAGCTTCACTTTTGTTTGAAAAAATTTATATTTTTTTAGGTAATAATTTTTTCTGGAAAAGGCATAAAACTGACTGAAAAAATAGAGAAAATTGGATTCTATTTGTGAATAGAATCCAATTTGAATTTTAAAATTTGAATCTTACAAATTTTATTTCTAATTAATTTTTTCTTTATCTTTCTCTGAATTTTCTTCTTTTTTATTTTCTGCCAAATTCTCAATTTCAATTGCTTTATGTATTTTATTTTTATTTTTTAAATTATCTTTTGCAACGGTTAATAATAATTTAATTCGATTTGTTTGGTTTGTTTTGCTTGCGCCTGGGTCGTAATCAATTGGAGAAATATTTGCGTATGGATATTTTTCGCGTATTTTTTTTATTACGCCTTTTCCAACGACATGATTTGGCAAACATGCAAATGGTTGTACACAAACAATATTCGGAATTTCATGCTCAATATATTCGACCATTTCTGCTGTCAAAAACCATCCTTCGCCAGTCTGATTTCCAATGGATAAAATATCTTTGACTTTGCTCTCCAATTCCCAAATGTCGCAAGGTAGCAAATAATTTTTCTTCGATTTTTTCAAAGCATCCACATTGCTTTTTTCAAAAAGTTCAATTAATTGAATCACAATTTTAAAAATTGCAGATTTTGTTTTATCCGTATGTAGCAACTCATGATTCGTGATTTTATGCGTACAAATAAACTTCAAAAATCCCATAAAATCCGGTGCGACAACTTCGGCGCCTTCGCTTTCCAGCACGTCCACAATATAATTATTGCCAAAAGGATGATATTTAATCAAAACCTCGCCAACAATGCCGACTTTTGGCTTCTCTTCGCTCAAATCCAACTCGATTTTCTCAAAATCATTCACGATTTCGTGAATGCTCTTTTTGAAGCCAGAAAGCGATGTCGTCACCTGCAATTTTTTGCATTTTTCCATCCAAAAATCGAATTTTTCCTGCGTTTCGCCCTTGTTCACCTCGTAGGCGCGATTTTTATACAAAAGTTTCTGCAACAAATCGCCATACAACACGCCTTTTAGCATGCGCTCAATCATTTTCGGAGTAATTTTGAACCCATTCGACTTCTCCATGCCGACAATGTTAAACGACACCACAGGCACATTCGCGTAACCAGCGTCCTTCAACGCTTTGCGGATAAATCCAATATAATTCGTCGCACGGCAACCGCCTCCCGTCTGCGACATAATCAGCGCCGTCTTATTCACGTCATATTTTCCGCTCTCCAGCGCCTCAATCATCTGCCCAGTCGTCAAAATCGACGGATAGCAAGCATCATTATTCACGTACTTCAAGCCAGTTTCTATGGTATGTTCGGTGCAATCACGCAACAACTCAATATGGTAGCCCAAACTTCGCCCAGCCGCCGCAATCAATTCAAAATGAATCGGCGCCATCTGTGGACATAAAATCGTATAGCCTTGGTCCTTCATCTCTTTCGTGAAAAATACCTTGTTAATCTCATAATTTCCAAGATTTTCACGCGACTTTTTGCTTGCAATTCGCTTATTCATACTCGCCAAAAGCGAACGCACACGAATGCGAATCGCGCCTAAATTGTTGATTTCGTCAATTTTAATCAAGGTATACAAATTATCGTAACTCTTCAAAATTTCTTCGACTTGGTCAGTTGTCACTGCGTCCACACCGCAACCAAACGAATTTAGCTGAATCATCTCCAAATTATCGTGTTTTCCGACAAAGTCGGCGGCAGCATACAACCTCGAATGATACACCCATTGATTGACTACACGAATTGGTGGCTTAATCTGACCCTTATCCTCGACACTATCTTCTGACAGCACGCACAACCCAAGCGACGTAATCAGCGTATCAATCCCATGGTTAATCTCTGGGTCGACATGATAAGGACGTCCCGCCAGCACAATTCCGCGCAAATCGTTCTCTTCCATATATTGCAAGACTTCCGCACCTTTGTCGCGAATATCCTTTTTGTACTTCTGGTATTCCGCTTCCGCCTTATCAGCAGCGGTTTTTAGCTCATTTTTTGTAAACTTGTACTCTTTAAACTCCGGCAAAGTCCAAATTATTTTCACTAAATTTTTCAAATCATCAATCGGCAAAAACGAATTAATATATTTCACATTTTTTAATTGTTCCACGTTATTTCGAAGCACTTCCGAATACGAAATTACAATCGGACAGTTGTAATGATTATCTGCCACGTTATGTTCCTTCCTCGAATACGGAATGCATGGATAAAAAATCGTTTTCACGCCTTGGTCCAACAAACTCATGATGTGCCCATGCGCCAATTTCGCAGGATAGCACACGGATTCCGAAGGCATCGACTCAATTCCTTTCTCATACGTTTTACGATTACTTTTCTCCGAAAGCACCACACGAAAGCCCAAATTTGTCCAAAAAGTAAACCAAAATGGATAATCTTCATACATATTCAAAACTCGCGGAATTCCAATTGTTCCACGCTTTGCAGCTGATTCCTCCAAAGGTTGATAATCAAACAATCGTTCCTGCTTGTATTGGTAAAGATTTGGCAAATTTTTGACTTTCCCCATATCGCCACTGCCCTTTTCGCAACGGTTTCCCGAAATAAAATTCTTACCATTCTCAAACTTGTTAATCGTCAGCAAACAGTGATTCTCACAGCCTTGGCAACGCGTATGATTCACCTGAATATTCAAATGGTACAGCTCTTCTTCCTTCAAAATTGTCGAATAATGCTCCATATCCATGTTCGCCATAAATTGCTCTTTCGCAAGCAACGCAATCCCGTACGCGCCCATCAGCCCAGCAATATTCGGCCTAACCACCTCGCGCCCAACAATCGACTCAAACGCGCGAAGCACCGCATCATTATAAAAAGTTCCGCCTTGTACGACGATATGTTCGCCCAAAGTCTTGACATCACGCACCTTCATGACTTTCTGAATGGCATTTTTAATAATCGAATACGAAAGTCCGCTCGAAATGTCGCCCACAGTCGCGCCCTCTTTTTGCGCCTGCTTAATCTTCGAATTCATGAAAACCGTGCAGCGCGAACCCAGGTCCACAGGCGCTTTCGCCTTCAACGCCTCCTGCACAAACTCCTCAATCGAAATATCCAAACTCTTCGCAAACGTCTCCAAAAACGACCCGCAACCAGACGAGCAAGCCTCATTTAACATAATATTGTCAATGGTATCATTTTTAATTTTTATGTACTTCATATCCTGACCGCCGATGTCGATAATCGCCGAAACGTTCGGCTCAAATTCCTTCGCTGCCGTGTAATGCGCAATCGTTTCAATCTCGCTCAAATCAACGTTTAAGCCGGTTTGTATCAATTTTTCGCCATATCCCGTAACACCGCTGTAGCGTAGTTTTGCGGTTGGAGGAAAGATTAAATACAACTCCTTCATCATCTGAACCACCGACATGAGCGGATTTCCGTTATTATTTCGATACAACGAATACAAAATTTCGTTATTTTCGTTAATCAAAACCAGTTTCGTTGTCGTGGAACCTGCGTCAATTCCCAAATAGCAGTTTCCGATGTAACCGTCCAACGGCGCCTCGTTTACAGTATGCTTGGCATGTCTTGCCTGAAAATTCTCGTAATCTTCTTTCGTTTCAAACAACGCTGGCAATGGTTTGCTTTCCGTGTAATTCGACTGCTTAAACTTGTCCAAATTCGCCTGCAACTCGCTAGTTGTCATCATTTTGGTATTCACCGAAGACAATGCCGCGCCAGTTGCCACCAACAAATGCGCGTTTTCTGGAATGATAATTTCGTCATCTTTCAAATCAAGCGTTTCGATAAAACGTTTACGTAACTCGGACAAGTAATTCAAAGGTCCGCCCAAAAACGCGACATTTCCCTTAATCGGACGCCCGCAAGCCAGCCCGCTAATGGTCTGATTGACAACTGCCTGAAAAATCGAAACCGCGATGTCTTCTTTCGCCGCGCCCTCGTTAATCAACGGCTGAATGTCCGTTTTCGCGAAAACGCCACAACGAGAAGCAATCGGATAAATGGTTTTGAAGCCCTTGGCAAGCTCGTTTAGACCCGCTGTGTCCGTGTTCAAAAGGGAGGCCATCTGGTCCAAAAACGCGCCAGTTCCGCCAGCGCAAGTGCCATTCATACGTTGCTCGATAAATTTATCAAAATAAATAATTTTCGCATCTTCGCCACCTAATTCAATCACGACATCGGTTTGCGGAATTAGCGCTTCCACCGCTTTTTTGCAAGAAATCACTTCTTGAATAAACGGAATGTTCAACAATTTTGAAATTTCCAAAGCGCCAGAACCCGTCAAAGAAATTGTAAATTCTGAGTTCGGGTAATCTTTTATAAACTTCAAAAGCACGTCAGACAACGTTTTTTTCGTGTCGGAAAAATGCCTTGTGTAACTCGAATAAAGAGGCTTTAAATTCTCCTCTAACACCATAATTTTAATTGTTGTAGAGCCTAAATCCAGCCCAACATGTAACTTTTTCTTCATTTTGCCACCTTCTTTAAAATAGTTGAAACGGAAATATTCCAACACTTATATCATATAATTTTTAGCCCCATTTGTCAATTGGTAATTTTGAGAAAAGTGGGAAAAATTTGAAGAAAAGAATTGACAATGAATAACATTTGTAGTATAATATTTGTTAAATTGCAAAAAGTCCTCAAAAGACATTGCAATTTGGCATAAAATATAGTATAATAAAGATAATAATATTGTTATATCAATATTATAACGAAAATGAGAGAGTTCCTGCTTTAGTGGAAGATGAAAAATGAGAGAGTCCTGCTTTAGTGGAAGATGAAAAATGAGAGAGTCCTGCTTTAGTGGAAGATGAAAAATGAGAGAGTTCCTGCTTTAGTGGAAGATGAAAAATGGGGGTTGCTATGAATAAAAATAGTAGCCCCAAATTTATTTTAAGGAGGTAATATGTTTTTTATAAAAAATGGAAAATTGATGATGTATGATATAGAAAAAGAGTATAAGGATTATTTGAGAAAATATGATGAGAAAGTGAGTTTAAAGGAAAATAGGAAATTTTATGGCGTGTTAGTAAGCAATGGCAAAGTTGACTATTATGTTCCATTTACAAGTAAAGTTGAAAAAAGGACAAGTTCGAAACTTACGATTAATGTTAAAGATAAAAATCAAGTTATTGCAAAATTATTGCTTAATAATATGATACCAGTTAATATGGAAAATGCGAAACTTGTTGATGTTGAAAAGGAAATTTATAAAGATTATTATAATAAGGAAATTTCATATCTACATAATCAAAAAATAAAAGATGAAATGATTCGAAAAATAAATAATATGTATTCTGTGCTTGAGAACGAAACAGCTCAGGATTATCCGTTTTTCAAAAAGTTGTGCTGTGATTTTAAATTATTAGAAGAAAAATGCAAGGAATGGAGAAAAAATTTGACATTTTATGTAAAATGATGTACAATATACGATGCAACTGTTGTTAAATTTAGAAAGGAGGGAACTAATGGAAAGGATTTTTTTCATTAGTTTTGTAATTTCTGTCACAGTAGCATTGGTGACAGGAATTAGTTTTGCCATTGGAATGAAGATGACAAAAAGTCCAAATTTGCTTGTACGGGGATTTGGACGCATAATTGTCGTTATTATTTTATTAATAACGGCAATGTGTGGCTTCTATATTTTTGTATAGAGCGCAGGAAGGGAATTTTGCTATTTTTTCAAATAGCAAAGTTCCTTTTTTGCTAAAGATGATTGATAAGTTAGAAGTAGAAACACAAGATTTGACATTTTACGTAAAATGTGGTATAATTTACATAATAACTATATTGAAGGAGGAATACGATGCGGATATTTAAAACGATGATTGGTATTCTGTTATTTTCTATGATACTGTGCAGTTGTGGAAAAGAAGTGTCTACCAATCAAAATACAAAAGATGAAAATATTTCTGTGCTTGAAGAGGCTGGGGAAACTATTGAGAATTTGGCAGAGGGGACAGAAGAGCAAGAGCCGAGTTGGAATGTTATCGGCTTTGCCTTAAATTCATTGCCAGTAGTTTCGCCGAAGGCAACGATTGACACAGAGGCACTAAAGATAAATCAAAAGTTAGCTGGTTATGCATATGAACGGCTAACGAAAAAACAAAAGGCACTATTTGCCTTTGTGATACAAAAGAGAAAAAAGTTGGATGGTAGCATCATTGAGTTAGCGCATGCCAACAAAGATGATGTAGAAAGGGTTGTCCAGGCAATTATTCTGGAAGACCCATACCAATACATAAACATTTTCTATCTTTCTGAAAAAGAGGAAAGTGTTTATGTGGGTTTGCTTTGGCAAACACAGGTAAGCAAAAAACAAAAGAAAAAGACAGAAAAAGCTGTCAAGAAGATTCTAAGGGAGATTGACGGCGAATCTTCTGAAGAAATTATCAGGCAAATCTATGATTGGTGCACAACCAACATAGATTATGACCTGCATGCGCCACATGCGAGGGACTTGTATGGAGCCTTTGTGGAAAAGCGGTGTGTCTGCGTGGGCTATGCAAAAGCGTTTCGCTATTTGTGTAGCCTGAAGGGCATAGAAGTCATATGTGTGCCAAGTAAGGTGCATATGTGGAACTATGTCCAGCTTGCCGACAAGTGGTATGCGATAGATGCCACAAATGGCAAGTCTGGAACGACGAAATATTTGCTGAGTGGAAGAGAGATTCTCAGCAAAGAATCGTGCGTTCCGGATGAAAAAAATTTTTCTTTTCCGATTCTGGAAAAGAAAAGTTATGATTGGTAGTAGTCGAGCCCTCATAGAAATATGGGGGCTTGATTTTTTATGTAAAATGTGGTAAAATTTTTATTATAAAACAATTGAAGGAGGAATAAAAAAATGTCAAACAAAAAAATACGGGTGACATTGGTAATTCTTGTTTCCATGCTAGTTTTTAGCAGTTGTGGAAAAGCTACCAATCATCCAGAACCAACTCAGGAGTCAACTGTAACGGTTGCTCCGACACCAGAGCCAACATTGGCTCCAACCCCTACTGCAGAGCCTACACCAACTCCCACAGCAGAACCTACAGTAACTCCAACACCAGAGTCAACTCCAGCCACAATCATTGATACATGGGAGATGGAAGTTCCAGCCTATTCATATGGTTATTATTATGACCTTTTGAATGACTGTCAACAGGTAATGTATAGTTATATAATCTCTCATTTAGAAGTGATTTCGAAAGATTATGTAGGTTTTTTGGAGATAACAAAAGATGAGGCTATAGAAGTGATTCAGGCGTTGATTAATGATAGTATATATCAATGCAAAACGATGGCAAGCTATGAAGTAAATGAGATTTTGTTTGTGAAATTATGTATGGACTCTGTTGTAACAGACGAACAAAGCATGCAGGTTGAGAAGGAAGCTTCGAAGATTTTGTATGAATGTTCTGCTGAAACAACAGAAGAAACTATTATCAAAATCTATGATTGGTGTACATCAAACATAGAGTATGATGATGAAGCAGAACACTCCAGGGATTTGTATGGCGCTCTTGTTGAGCATAAATGTGTGTGTGTTGGTTATGCAAAAGCATTTGCTTATTTATGCGATAAAATGGGAATTAAAGTCATATGCGTTTCCAATGATACACACATGTGGAATTACATGTGCCTAAACAACAAGTGGTATGCCGTAGATGTAACGAATGGGTATACTGGCACGAGCCAATATTTGCTAAAAGGCAAAGAGATTCTTGAAGAAGAGCCATATATTCTTACGCAAAATTTCATTTTGCCAGAATTGGCAGAAGAATCATTTTATCCGGATCAGCAAGAGGCGGATAAATTCAAAGAGCATTTAGAGAGAAATGTGTCTGCGTGTCAAAAACGTATGCAGAAAATAAAGAAGTATAGGCAGGAAGAGGCGTATAATGACCAGTATGAAACAATGTATGATTTATGCTGGCAGGTATTAAGCCTTTCTACAGAGTTGCTAGAAAAGCTAGAAAATAGCTTTTATGATAGCTATTTAAATACAAAAGAATGTACTGAAAAACGGCAAAAGATAAATGAATTAGTGATAAAAATGAATGAAATGGATTGGTAGCAGGCGGCCCTCATAGAAATATGGGGGCTTGTTTTTTATAAATCAGAAAATAAAGTAAAATTATGAGAAATTTCGAAGTTATTATTGATTTTAAGATACAAACGTAGTATAATCGGCATAATCCTTTTTAGAGGAAATCTAGGAAAGGAGGGCGTTGATTGTGAATGGATACAGCTTAGTATGGTTGTTAATTCAAGAAATCGAAAGATTGAAGACGGAAATTGAAAAATTGAAGTCAGAATTGCAATTGTACAAAAACGACACAAGTAAAAACTAATTAGGTTTAGTTCAGAGGATTCCTTACGCCTCTGTTTTTTTATAAAAAAATAGAATATATGTTCCTTACTCCATATATTCTAACGTTGATTCTATAGATACAACTTTCAACTTATAAATATAGTATACTATATTTATAAGTATTTGTCAATACTTGAGAAAATATTCATGTAATTTTTATAATAATCATTTATATAATTTCCTTTAAATTTTCACAATTGATATTTAAAACTTTGCATATTGCAATAAGTTCGAAATCTTTAATGATGCGTTCATTGTTTTCAATTAAGTAAACGTCATTATTATATAAGGTTACACCAAGTAAGGCTAATTTCGAAACTAAATCTTCTCTTGATAAACTTAAGTTTTCTCTATATTCTCTTATGATTTCTCCTGTTATATTTTTACTATCATTGTAACGACTAGATTTCATAAAATCACTCCAAAATATTTTTCTATTAGTATTGATTTTATATTATTTTTTATTATATTCCTCAACTAAATATTCTAAACTTTGGTTCACAATTTCATTAACAGAGATATTTTCTTTTTTAGATATTTCACGTACTGCATTCAATATAGGTTCTTTAATTCTAACGGTATATTGTATATAATTATTTTTCTGATTTTTTCTAAATGGGTAGCCCATAAAACACCTCACAACATATTTTTATCATTATATTATGAAATTAATCCAAAAAATATACTCTTTATAAGTACTCTAATTTTATTTTCTAAAATTATTTTCTTTTTATAAACTTTGTGTTATAATTGCAATTATAAAAGGGGGAATGAAAAATGGTGAAAATATCTGATAGTGAATTGGAGATTATGAGTATTATTTGGAAGAAAGGTGTTGCGACATCTAGGGAAATCATTGAATGTTTCAATAAAAAGAATAGGACTGAAGCTTCAATCAGAACGTTAATCTCTAGGTTATTGCGAAAAGGAGCCATTGTTGCTGATAGAACAGAGGGAAGAGAGTATTATTATAAAGCCAATATTGATAAAAAAGAATATATTCGAAAAATAACAATAGATTATGTGAGAAAATGTGCAATGATTGAAGGGGAGGATTGTTTTTAAGTATTGCAATACTTGAGAAAATAAAGTAAAATAATGAGAAATTTTGAAGTTACTATTGCTTTTGGAATACAAATGTAGTATAATTGGCGCAATCCTTTGTTTAGAGGAAATCTAGGAAAGGAGGTATAAGGGAATGACTTTTTACGAGTTAATCTGGCGCATCATTGTTTTATTGTTTTTGCACAATAAAGACGATGAGAACCAAGACAAAAGCAAAGAATAATTCTTTGAAGCGGGACTGACACCCGCTTTTTCTTTGCATAAAAATAGAGATATGCTGACAACATATCTCTGTATAAGTTCCTGACTTTTTACGAACTTACGAGTTATTTTTATTATAACTCATTTTTTAATATATGTCAAGTTTTATTTTTTATACATGTAGTTTTTTTTAAAATCACGAATTTCAAATTTAAATTTTCAGAACGTAATTTAGCACAAACCAATAATGACTAGCGCTGCCGAGCATTACAAAAATATGGAAAATTTCGTGAAATCCAAAGTCTTTCCATTTCGTTTTTGGCCATTTTAGCCAATAAATAATTCCTCCGATGGTATAAAAAACGCCACATGAAACAAGCCAGATAAGCCCCTGCAACAAATTTGCTTCTTGAAAAGTTGTGTAAAGTGGGTAAATCGCGATAATTCCCATCCAGCCCATGATGAGGTAAATCGTTGTGGTTAAGGCACGGGGCGCTTTTATCCAAATGGCTGAAAAAATCGTTCCCAAAATCGCAAGTGCCCATAAAACGCCAAAAATACTCCAACCCCAAGGTCCGCGCAAAGGTCCAAGGCAAATCGGCGTGTAACTCGACGCAATCAAAATATAAATCATAATGTGGTCAAATTTGCGAAATACGTTGATGCCTTTTTTGCTGATGTTGAGCCAGTGATATAACGTGCTAAATAAATACAATAGAAACAGTCCAATTCCGAAAATAGTGAAAGAAACGACGTCGTATCCGTCGCCCCAAATCGAAGCGAAAACGATTAAAACCACCATTCCCGCCAGCGCCAAAACAGCGCCAATGCAATGGGTTAATCCGCTTGTAAAATCTCTAACTTTTGCCATAAAATCTCCTTTTTTTCTAAACTTTCTTCTTATATAATATTACATTCTTGAGAAAATGTCAATAGAAATTGTATAAAAAATCACATTATCTAGTTTTTGATACTAGATTCGACAAAATGGGACAAAAATTGATTAGCATAATTTGTACCGTCATGAATAAGATTTGTTGAAGAAAAAAGAAAGGAATGAAGTCGGTATGAAAAAAGGTGTAATTGTAGCATTGGTGGTTTTGATAGCGTTGATGGTAGGGATTTTTTTGTTTAATGCAAATGTGGAAGTGGAATATGTTCCAGAGGTGGAAATTGAAGAGGCAGATATGCGAAAAACGATGGTGGCGTTGTACTTTCAGAATGCGGAAACGAGAGAATTGCAAAAGGAAACGAGATTGATTGATTCGAAGGAATTGTTGCTTGACCCATATGAAGAATTGTTGAAAATGCTAGTTAATGGGCCAGAAAGCGATTTTCTTGCGAAAACAATTCCAGAAGGCACAAGGATTTTGGGAGTTGAATTAGTTGGGGATGTGTTGCAAGTAAATGTGTCAAAGGAATTTGTGGAAAATCGTCCACAAGATGAAAATGAGCAGAGAAATTGCGTGAATTCCATTGTGAATACATTGACGGAGTTGAATGAAGTAAGTGCTGTGAAATTTTTAATCGAAGGGCAAGAGGCAGAAGGATTTCAGGAGCCATTTCATAAAATGTAAACGTAGGGGCAGGTTTTAACCTGCCTATTGTTGTAAAAATTATTTTTTTCTATAGCCAAATTCATAAATATGTGATATAATCGTAAAAATTGATAAAGCATAAAAGGAGCAAACCATGATTTTAGCAATTGTAGGACGTTGGGAAAATTTCAAAGGGCAGGAGCCTTTTCATCAAAGATATTATTTAACGCAATTTTTTAAGGATATTTTTGAAAAGTTGGATATTGTATTGTTTCCAATTATGTCTGCTCAAAAAATAGAGGAAATTTCGGCGCTTTGCGATGGATTAATTGTAACAGGAAGTGCGATTGATATTCGTCCAGAATATTATGGCGAGGAAAATTTGCAAAAAGGCAATTTTGAAGTGGATGAATATCAAGAGGTTTCAAAAATGATTGCTCATTTTGCGAAGCAACAGAAACCGATTTTGGGAATCTGTGGGGGCATGCAGGATATTAACGTTTATTTTGGCGGAAGTTTAAATCAATATGTTGCAAACCATGATTTAAAAGGAGAAAAGCATCTGGTAAAAATTGAGGAAAATTCTTTTTTATACGATGTTTATAAGAAAAACGAAATGGCGGTAAATTCTTTTCATCATCAGGCGGTAAAAGAGATAGCGCAAGGTTTTGCAGTGACGGCTGTTAGCCAAGATGGTGTGATTGAAGCAATCGAAAAAGACAATATGGTAGCCGTTCAATGGCATCCAGAGCAAATGGGAGATATGGCGTTTTTTGAGAAGTTTGCGGAGAAATATTTGGATAGGAAAATAAAACATGGAACTAAAGGAAAATGAAAGAATCGATGATTTGCAGTACAAAGGCTTGCAGTTAATTCAGGATAAAAGCGGTTTTTGTTTTGGTGTGGATAGCGTGCTTTTGGCGGATTTTGCAAAGGAAATCAAGTCCCATAGCACTGTGGTTGACATCGGTACTGGCACTGGAATTGTGGGATTGTTGCTTTGCAAAAAAACGAAACTTGCGAAAATTTATGGTGTGGAAATTCAAAAAGAGGTGGCTGAAATGGCGCGAAGAAGCGCTCAGCTAAACGGTTTGGAAAACCAATTTGAAATTTTGAATTGTGATATCAATCAAATTTTTGACTTTTTGCCAAAAAACTCGATTGACGCGATTGTGACCAATCCGCCGTATAAAAAGGTGGACACAGGCGTCAAAAATAGGGACGAAAAGCAGATGATTTCCAGGCACGAAGTGAAATGCACCTTGGAAGATGTGATTGAAAAAAGTAGTCAGTTACTAAACGACCGTGGCGAATTTTACATGGTTCACAGGGCGGAAAGGCTTGTGGATATCATGTGTCTTTTGCGAAAATATCGCTTGGAGCCGAAAAAGATTCGATTTGTGCATCCCAAGCCAACTGAAAAGCCGAATTTGATTTTGGTCAAAGCCATTAAATATGCCCATCCATTCCTGAAAATCCAGGAACCGCTGGTAATTCAGGATGAAAATGGAGAGTATACCAAAGAAATCAATGAAATTTATGGTCGCTAAAGATTTCCACAAATCGCGGAAATCTTGTGGATAAAAAAGAAGGAGGAAAAGAAAATGGATTGTATTTTTTGTAAAATCGTAAAAGGAGAAAGTCCAAGTTACACGATTTATGAGGACGATGTGGTAAAAGTGTTTTTGAATATTGCGCCAAAGAGCAATGGGCACGCCTTAGTCATTCCAAAGCAACATTTTGAAAATATGTATGATATTGATATTGAGGTGCAAAAGCACATTGAAGAGGTGTGCAAAAAAGTCGGAAATTTGTTGAAAGAAAAGTTGCATTGCACGGGCGTTACCAGAATTCAGAATAACGAGCATGGGCAAGAAATCAAGCATTATCACATGCATTTAATTCCAAGATATGACAACGATAAACTGGATTTTTCGTTAAATTTGGAAAGCGAAATGTTGGCGCCAGAAGAAGTTTTTAAAAAATTCTAAAAACACTTGCTTTTTAGAAGATTTATGATACAATGAAGAAAAAAAGAAACAAAGGAGGATACAAAAAATGATTGAAGCAAGAAAATGTGCGCGTTGTGGAAGTTTGTACATATCAAATACAGAAGTATGCAGTAGTTGTCAAAGAAAGGATGGAGCGGATTTATACAAATTAAAAGGATTTATTGAAAATCAAGGAGTTGATGAGCCATTAACCCAAGGCGAATTGGCAATGGCAACTGGAATTTTGAATAAGAATTTAACAAGATTTTTGGGCTATGAAGAATTTCAAGGCGTTTGCGTGCAACCAAAAGCGGTGGTTGCATCTGCGGAAGGCATGGAAAACTTGAATGGTGGAACAGAGATTGTTTAAATAAAGTAAAATGAGAAAGGCGGTTTTAAAATCCGCCTTTTAAAGCGCGGTCGATTTTGCGCAAAGCATCTTTTTTGGCGATATCTTCACGTTTATCGTACAATTTTTTTCCTTTTCCGATGCCTACTTCAAGTTTTACCTTATTTCCGCTAAAATACAAACAAATCGGCACAAGCGAAATCCCTTTTTCCTTAATTTGCGAAGAAAGTTTGATGATTTCTCTTTTGTGCAACAACAATTTTCGATTTCTCAGCGGGTCTTTGTTAAAAATATTCCCAAATTCATACGGCGAAATGTGCATGCCATAAATAAACGCCTCGCCGTTTTTAATATTCACGTACGTATCTTTGATATTCACTTTGCCATTTCGAATGGACTTAATTTCTGTGCCAGTCAGTACAATTCCTGCCTCAAATGTACTGCTGATGGCATAATTGTGCCTAGCCGTGGGATTTTTTGCAATCATTTTTTCCATGTTCATCAAACCTCTTTTTTCAAGATATTTTATCACAATTTAGAAAAGAAATCAAGCATTTTCGTTCACATAATTCCGATATATTTCATAAATTATACTAAGGAGGCAGAAAAATGTTTTTTAGAAAATCATGTAAATGGAAAAGAATACTAGCAGGCTTAACTTTGGGATTAGGTGTTGGTATGTTGCTCATTCTGATTTTACCTCCTACAGCATGGATATGCATCAGTTCAATTGCTTTAATCATAGCGGGAATTAAAAAAGTATGTGAAAAATAAGGAGGAAAGATTATGACAATTGTGGTAAAAAAGGTTCCAAAGCCATTGAGAGGAATTGTGAAATTTATTTTTGGCATCAAAAATACATAAATTCCAAACTGTAGGGGCGTCTATCAGACGCCCGTTTTTATCATTGAGATTTTGTAAAAACGTTTTAATAAAAATGCCTTGAAATTGATAAAAAACCAAAATGTTAATTTCAGTTGCGAAAAAATCAGTCGAGTTTGACGAAATGCAAGGTTTAATTGACAAAATGCAAGGTAAACATGGTAGACAAAATGGTAAAAATATGATATAATTAAAGATTGGAGATGAAAACTGGGAAAGACTTTTGCAGTTTTTTGTAGATTTTTCCAAAATATGATAAATTTTATATAGACATTGCAAAAAAAATACGATATAATAATGATGTAAAAATCTAAAATTAGGTGAATGATATGAGAATAAATGATTTTGAGAAGATGCAACGAAGTCTTGAGCAGATGCGTACGAATTTGGAAGACATTAAAAAAGCGGATTACATAGAGCCACAAAGGACAAGCCCTGCGCAAAGACGCAAAGGTAGGCACGTTGCACAAAAGAAAATTAATCAAATTGAGCATCCGAAATTGACGAAAATTGCGAGGGAAGAACACATCATTGTGATGGTTACGATTGCCATTGTCGCGATTACATGCATTTTTTCAACGACGATATTTGCCAAATCCATTTCTGAAAACACGGTGGAAAAGCAGGAAGTTGTGCAAAAAGAAGAGGAAAACGATGTGCCAAATGTTACAGAAAGTGAAGTTGTGGAAGAAAAGGAAACGCAGGCGCAACCAGTCAATAGCAATGGAGAATTGATTTTGGAGAATAACGAAAACGCCATTGAATTGGAAAATATTTTGATGGAAAATGTCAGTGTTCTAAAATCCAAAGAATATGCGGAAGAAGTTCGTCCGATTGAGTTTGAGATAAAATATAACGACAATCCGAATTTGCCGGAAGGTGAGGAAGTTGTTGTGCAAGAAGGCGTGGACGGAACCCAGCAAGTGACGGTGATTAAATCGTATGAAAATAATCAGTTGGTTTCCGAAAATGTGCTAAGCACGATGCCACTTGGCGATTCTACGCCACAAATTGTGGATAGAGGAACCTCGAAATTTTTGGCAGAAAATAAGGTTCATTTAGATGATAAAATGTATGTGACCAAAGAAGTTGAATTGAAGAAAAATGCAGATAATGCTTCTGACACGGTTTGCACGATTTTGGAAAGTTTGGACGTTATTTTGGTTGCATTAGATGGCGAAGATTGGTGCAAAATAAATTATGACGGTTTGGAAGGTTATGTGGAATGCAAAAATTTGACGTCAAGTGAAGTGACGCCAGACATTGTGGAGGCAAACCGCGTGCAACGAATTAAGATGACATTATCAGAAAGTATGCCACTGAATGAATCGACTGATTTGACGTTGGATGATTACAAAAAAATGCTGTCTGGTAATGCTTCTGACAAAAAACATATTTTAGAAGAAAATGCGGAAGTGTTTTATAACATGGACAAGACATATCACATGAATGGCGTGTTTTTGGCGTCTATGGCGATTCACGAAAGCGCATGGGGAACGTCAACCATTGCCAATGACAAAAAGAATTTGTTTGGTTATGGCGCTTATGACAGTTCGCCATACCAAAGTTCGTTTTCGTTTGATACATATGCAGAAGGAATTGAATTGGTCGCAAAAGCGTTGGTAAAATATTATTTGAATGCAGAAGGAACGCCGATTTACGAAGGCGAAGTGGCAAAAGGTTCGTATTATACGGAGCCAACGGTTGAGTCTGTGAACACGCGCTATGCGAGTGACCAAAATTGGCATAACAAGGTATATTCGTATATGGAATATTTATATCATAGATTGTAGCGGGGAAACTATGTGGAGAGAAAGAATGGTGAAAATCATTGTGGCAGTCGTGTTGGTGGTGCTATTGGTGATTTTGAGTGTAATTGATTATCGATTTATTTTCAAAAAAAGAATGGCAAAAAATCAGTTTGTTAAGGAACTGATTGCGATTGCGCAGGCGAATGAAACGCCTGTGTTTCGCGTGTCAAAAATTGTGAAATATAGTAGTGCCGAGGCGGTTGATAATACGCCAGAGCAGAATTTGCAGGATGTTAGTATTTCGCAATATTCGGATGTGGCGCTTTATATTGATAATTTTAGCGAGGAGTTGACGGAGGCAAATACGGTGAAAGAACTGTATTTGGACAATTTTGAAATCAAGGTGGATTACAATTATGGCGCGCCTGGGTTGTATTATAAAAATCCGCTGGAAATCTCGAAGTTTCGCTTGATTGAAAGCAATCAAATTCAGGAACGTTTGGATTACGAAATTGTTTATACCAATGAAGATAATCGAAACAGTGATTACGCAAAGCCAGTGTTTTTCACGGATTGCTCGAATCCGATTACCATTGGATATGTTAACAAAAATATTGTGAATCAATATCAAGTCACAAAGGACAATGGTTTGGTTGCTTTTGACGGAAGGATTTTCAATAATTTGGATATAGATTTGGCAAAATTGTCGCCCAAAATTAGTTTTTCAATTCACATCAAAAATAATTTAGACGAGGAATTTATTTGCAATATGAGCGCCAATTTGCCATTGGAAACGGAAGAAGGAAGCGTGAAAAGTGGGTATATCATTCAGATTGCGGATGATATTCGATATTATAATTTCTTTAAGAAGGGATGAGGAGGAGATAAAATCCTAATTTTCTTCCCAAAACCTCTTGCCAAATTTGAAATTTCATTATATAATAAAAAAGTTGAAAGACTTCTTTTAAGGAAGGTATGTTTCAATAAAAAGCTATGAATCTCGTCAGGTTCGAGAGAAAGCAGCGATAAGTAGTGTATTTATGTGATTAACATGCCTTCCTTAAGGGAAGTTTTAATCGTTGGGAAGAGGTGTTTTAATATGGCTTATACAGCTTTATATAGGAAATTTAGACCGTTAAAATTCGAAGATATGGTTGGGCAAGAACATATTACGAAAACACTGAAAAATCAAATTATGGCAGAACGCGTAGGGCACGCGTATTTGTTCAATGGCGGACGTGGCACGGGAAAAACGACGACTGCCAAAATCTTAGCCAGAGCCGTGAACTGCTTAAATCCGCAAAACGGCGAGCCATGCAATGAATGCGAAATTTGCAAAGAAATTTTAAGTGGTTCCTTAACTGACGTTGTGGAAATGGACGCTGCCTCAAACAACAGTGTTGACGATATTCGCGCGATTCGCGATGAAGTCAATTTTTTACCAACCAAAGCAAAATACAGAGTTTACATTATTGACGAGGTTCACATGTTATCCACAGGCGCATTCAATGCGTTGCTAAAAACATTGGAAGAGCCACCAGAGCACGTGAAATTTATATTGGCGACAACAGAACCACAAAAGTTGCCAGCAACGATTTTGTCGCGTTGCCAACGATTTGATTACAAAAAAATAAATGATGAAAATGTGGTAAAACGTTTGAAAATCATTTGCGCAGAATCCAACATCAAAATAACAGACGAGGCGTTAAAAACGATTGCGGTTTTGTCCGAAGGCGCAATGCGTGACGCAATCAGCATTTTGGAAAGATGCGGACAGGAAAGCGCAGATGAAATTACAGTCGACTTAGTCAAAGATTTGGTGGGATTGCCAAGTTTGCAATATGTCCACAAAGTGGCAAAAGCCATTCTGGAAAATGACGAAATGGTAGCTTTGCAAGCCATTGATGATGTCATAAATGACGGTAAAGATTTATATAATTATTTGTGGGAAGTCATCAAATATGTGAAAGATATTTTGGTTTACAAATCCACACAGAAGTTGAATTTGTATTCGGCAGACGAATTAAAGGCGATTCAAGATTTGGCGGAAAAAGCGGAAAAAACGAGATTGTTAGAAATCATTTATCAGTTGTCTGAGTTGGAGAATCGCATCAAAAATTCCACGCAAAAAACGATTTTGTTCCAAGCAGGAATTTTGAAAATTTGCATGAAACCGATTATTCCCATGGCACAACCGCAAATTGTAAAGGGGCAACAAAATATTGTTCAACCGCAACCACGTAGGGACACGGTTTCACCTGTGCCTGAACAAAAACGTCCGACAGCGCAAAATGTCCAAAAAACGGAGGATTGGCAACAAATTGTGGAAAATTTAAAGAAATCAGGGAAAATTCGATTGTATACCTGTCTGGTCAACACAACTGTGGATAAGTTGAATGACCAAACCTGGGAAGTCGTATTCACCAATGGTTTAACTGATTTCAACAAAAGAATTTTAGAAGAAGTCAACAACCGAAATGATTTGATTAAAGCAATTGCCATGGCAACTGGCAAAGAAATCAACATCAGATTGAGAGATGGAAAAGCCAAAAAGGCAGAAAGCACAACACAGACATCAGCATTTGACGGTCTAGGCATCGATATCAACATAATCGATTAACACCGTAGAGGTCGATGCCCACACGCAAAACAAATTGCAAACACCGTAGGGGCAGGGTTCCACCCCTGCCCTTACCAAAAACAGATTATGACAAAAAAATATTATTATAAAAATATCACGATAATATCAGAATAATATCAAAATAAAATCAGAATTTTATCAAAATTTGGAAAGGAGATTGAAAAAATGGGAAAAAGAGGCGGATTTCCAGGAGGAATGGGCGGTTTTGGAGGTTTTAATCCAAACCAATTAATGAAACAAGCGAAAAAAATGCAGGAGGAAATGGAAAAAACACAAGAAGAATTGCAAGAAAAGACATTTTCTGCAACCGCAGGCGGAAACGCAGTATCAGTCACGGTAACAGGGGCGAAAATGTTGCAGGAAATCAAAATTCAGAAAGATGTTGTTGACCCAGAAGATGTGGAAATGTTGCAAGATTTAATTTTGACATGCGTCAACGAAGCATTGCGAAAAGTAGATGACGCACAAAACGCAAGTTTCGGAAAATTCAACATCCCAGGTCTAATGTAG
The DNA here is from genome assembly GCA_947649935.1 of uncultured Clostridia bacterium. Classification (GTDB taxonomy): domain Bacteria; phylum Bacillota; class Clostridia; order TANB77; family CAG-508; genus Scatovivens. The sequence goes on along the minus strand of CANSTR010000007.1, from coordinate 9,489 downwards.
GGGGCGAAAGGAAGTAAAAATGTCAACCTATTCACCATCAATCGAAAAATTAATTGAAAGTTTTGAAAAATTACCAAGCATTGGGCATAAAACTGCCCAACGCTTGGCGTTTTATATGTTAGATGTAAGTAACGAAGAGGCGAAACAGTTCACAGATGCGATTTTGAATGCCAAGCAAAATTTGAAATTTTGCTCAAAATGTTTCAATATTTCGGACACAGACCCGTGCAACATTTGCGCAGATGTGAAGCGCGACCAATCCACAATTTGCGTGGTGGAGGATGTGCGCGATGTTTTTGCCATGGAGCGAACGCATGAATTTAAGGGCGTTTATCACATTTTGCATGGTTCCATTTCGCCCATGAATGGCATTGGTCCAGATGATATCAAAATTAAGGAATTGCTGGCAAGGCTGATGGATGGTAGCGTGAAAGAGCTTATTTTGGCGACCAATCCACGTGTGGAAGGTGAGGCCACTTCGATGTATATTTCAAAATTGGTCAAGCCAATGGGCGTAAAAGTCACAAGAATTGCGCGAGGAATTCCCGTTGGAGGCGATTTGGAATATACCGACGAAGTCACTCTTACCAAGGCTTTGGAGGGAAGGAGCGAGATGTAATATTGACAATTGTGGAAAAATATGGTATAATAATATAAATAAGTCTACATAAGAAGAATATAGCTAATATACGAATGATTTTACAGCAAGAAAATAAAAAAGAGGGGAAAGTATATGGCATATTCTAAGGAGATAAAAGAAAGTGTTTTACACAGAATTGAAATTGGAGAAAGAATACCTGATGTAAGCAAGGAAACAGGAATTGCTATGGCAACGATTTATCGTTGGAAGGAAAAGCAGAAGAAAGAACAAAGAGATTCTGAAAAGGCGAAAAAAATTTCTTTGAAGCAGGAAGAAATTTTTGAAAGACAGCTTCAATATAGAGAATCAAAGTTGGCAGATATATTGATAAAAGAGGGTAAGATAGAAGAGTTAAAAGAGCTAGCGGAGAAACATTCAAACAATCCAATTATACAATCGCAATATGCGAATATATTAATAAAAAAAGAAACAAAGGAAAGTTTGGAAGAAGCAACAGAGATATGTGAGAAATATTTGAGAGATGGAGGAATTTCTTCGAAAAGTAAGGAAATATTTGAAAGACAGATAAACTATGCAGAATCGAGATTGGCGGATATATTGATAAAAGAGGGTAAGATAGAAGAGTTAAAAGAGCTAGCGGAGAAACATTCAAACAATCCAATTATACAATCGCAATATGCGAATTTATTAATAAAAAAAGGAACAAAGGAAAGTTTAGAGGAAGCAATAGAGATATGTGAGAAGATTCTGAAAGATGAGAGAATTTCTTCGAAAAGTAAGGAAATATTTGAAAGACAGATAAAATATGCAGAATCGAAATTGGCAAATATATTGATTAAAGAAGGAAACTTAGAAAAGGTAAAAGAGATAGCAGAGAAATGTTCCAACAATTCAATTATACAATCGCAATATGCGAATTTATTAATAAAAAAAGGAACAAAGGAAAGTTTAGAGGAAGCAATAGAGATATGTGAGAATTGCTTGAAAGATGAAAAAATTTCTTCAGAACAGAAAAAAATATTTGAAACCCAGCTAAACTGTGCAGAATCGAAATTGGTGGATATGTTGATCAAAGAGGGAACCAAGGAAGGTGTAGAAAAAGGAATAGAGATATGTGAGAATTGCCTGAAAGATGAAAAAATTTCTTCAGAACAGAAAAAAATATTTGAAACCCAGCTAAACTGTGCAGAATCGAAATTGGTGGATATGTTGATCAAAGAGGGAACAAAGGAAGGTGTAGAAAAAGGAATAGAGATATGTGAGAATTGCTTGAAAGATGAGAAAATTATGCCAAGGCAGAGAGAAACATTTCAAAGGCAATATGCAAGGGCGCAAGAACGTTTAAAATTGATAAATGAGAATTCATTTGAAGTTGCGAAAAATGATGAGAATAGGGAACAATCTGGTTTAGATCGTATTAAAACAAAGTTGTATTATGATGATGTAGATTTTGATTTCATAGAGCAAGTAAAACAGAATAATGTTGGATTATCGGATTGGGAAAGAACGATTGCATTAGTAGCGATTTATGATAAGCAAAAGAATCAGAAGGCTGCTGAGAAGCTATTGAAAGAAAGCAAAAAAGCTTTGAATAAGACCATTGAGCAAGCATTGCTACAAGAACAACAGCCGACTAAAGAAGATACGGAAAAAGTAAAAATATTAAACAAATTGCAAAATGTGGCAACGTCCAAAAAGCCAAGAGCTTTTGATTGGGCAATGTATGATGAAATTTTGGGCTGGCAAGTAGATGAAAAAGTACATCAAGAAATTATGGAGAAAAGAAACGCAGAAAAAGCAGAGCAAGAGGCGAAACAAGAAAAAATTGAAAGTCAAATTGCTCAGAAAAAACATGAAAAGGCGAAATCGCAGACTTCTGCAAAAGTTGTTGAGAAGCCAATTGTAAAGGCCCCTATTGTGGTTTCACAAAAGCAAGAGCCTAAGAAGCCAAAAGTAAAAAAAGAGAAGAAGCAAAAAGATAAGCCAAAGTCGGATTCTTCTATTGTTACAATTGGGCAAGAATTTAAAGAAGAATTATTGAAGTTGCGAGTTAATATTATGCTAAGGCAAAACAGTATGGTATATGAAGATGAACGTTTGCGAGTGCCGGATGATGTGGATTTTAAAAGATATCATGTTCCGAAAGAAGCGTTTAATGATTTGAAGGCAAAGTTTGCAAAGCAGAAAAAGATGGATGATGACCAGGATTCCGTAGATAAAATAACTACGAAACCGATTTCTAATGTGAGAGCCAAAATGCAATTGGTTTGCTTGTTGAAAAAGTATGGAATGGGGAATGTAGCTGAACAAAAATTGTCATCAGAAACCAAAGCAGTTAATGAGCTTATTAAAGATTTTCATGGTATGAACCAACAAATTAAACTAGTAGGGCCTAATTTTGATGGGGGAGAAGAAAAGGAATAAAAACATTTGTTTTTATTTGACAAGTCTTTTCTTTCGTGATATAATTTTTCCATTACGAGGAGAAAAGTATGGGAAACAAGAGAAGTAGCAAAAGTCTGAAAATGCTGATAATAGTGGCATTTTTGATGATTGTTGTAGGAATTGTTATAGGAAAATGCAACATAGGGCAGGTCAACGAAAGAGTTGCGGAATTGACGCCTGAAGAAGAAATGGATGTTGCAGACGTGATTGATTCGGAAATGATTATGGCAGCCTATACGCCAAGGCGCGAAGTCGCAAGTGAAGAGGTTGTTTCAAGATACGCTAGAGCGCGTGAGAGAGAATTATATAACTCGATTGACGAAATCACGATTTCGAAAAATATGGATTTAACGGTGAGATGCAATGTAGCCAGAGAAGATTTTGTCACATTAATGGCAGGTGTAAGAGCGGATACTTCAGGGTTTTTTGAGCAGAATGCAGGAACGATTTATGATGTGTGCGAGAAATATCAAATCAATGAAATCTTTTTCTGTGGTTTGATTTCTGCGGAATCTGGCTGGGACATTGCAGGAAATCATAGAAGAACGCATAATTATATTAGCTTGATGGGAAATAGCGGAGCGTTGTTGTCGTTTGCTTCTGTGGAAGCAGGTTTGGAAAAGGCAGCAGCAACATTGCACACAAACTATTTGTCCGAAGGCGGAAGATTTTATTACGGCAAAACGTTAGAAGCTGTGCGAACCAGATTTTGCCCAGTCAATCCAGGTTGGACCAATTTGGTTTATGGAAGGATGCAACAGATTATTTAAAATTGATCAGTGTGAGAATAAGAAATATTTTTTGGGATATTTCTTATTTTTTTGCAAACATATTGACAAACGTAAAATATTGTGATATAAATAATTTATCTTGAATCAATTCACGATTCAAAACAGGCAGATTCTGCCGAAATTTTCACAAAACAAAATAAACTAAAACGAAAGGAATGATAAAATGGAATTACTAAAACCAAAAAATGACGTGGTGTTTCATTGCCTGTTTCGCAAAGGCAATGAAAGTATCACCAAAGCATTGATTTCGTCCATTATCGAGGAAAAAATCGATGAAATTGAACTAGACAATGACCGCTATTTGTTGCAAACATATCCAGACCAGAAAATGGGGATTTTGGATTTAAAAGCCAAGTTAAACGGCGGGATTATCTGCAACATTGAAATCCAGTTAGCGGATAAAGGCTACACAGAAAAGAGATTGCTGGATTATTGGTCGAATTTGTATAGTGCGCAACTGAAAATTGGCGAAAAATATCATAAACTACAAAAGGCGATAATCATATTGATTGCTGACTATGATTTTGGCAAGTTGAAGGAGATTAACAAAGTACATACGAAATGGCAGATTCGAGAGGAAGAATATTTGGAAAAAGTCTTGACAGAAGACCTAGAAATACATATAATAAGTTTACCAAAAGCAAGAAAGAAAAACGATAAGTGTAATCAACTACTACAATGGCTGGCATTTTTGGATAATCCAAACAATGAGGGGGTAATGGAAATGAAGAAAAAGAACCAAGATATCGCAGATGCATTGTGGAAATTAGAGGAAATTAGCGAAGACGAAAAGTTAAGAAAAATAGCGGAAGTGAGAGAAAGATGGGAAAGAGATGAACTAAGCGCGCAGGATTATTGGAAAGAAAATGGATTAGCGGAGGGAAGAAAGCAAGGATTAGAACAAGGATTAGAACAAGGACGAGAAGAAGGAATAAAAAGGGGAATAAAAGAAGGCGAGAAGAAAGCTCAATTAGAAATGGCCAAAGAGATGTTGAAAATGGGAATGACAGTAGAAGATATTATAAAAATAACAAAATTGACAAAACAAAATATTGAGGAATTGAAACAATAAAAATGTAATATTTTTAGGGCGATTAGAAATCGCCCCAATTTTTTATATTTTCTAATAAAATTTCACAAATTGTTTTTGTTGAACCTGGCTTAGCAAGTGCGATAGTATTTTCTTTCATGAGTGGCAATTTTTGTGGGTCACGATACAACGTTTTGAGCGCTCTTGCGACATTGTCGTTTTTCTTAATCCAAATCGCTACTCCTTTTTCCACAAGAAATTCCGCATTTTCCTCCTCTTGCCCAGGAATGGGATTGATGATAATCATCGGCAAATGCGAAGTCAAACTTTCGGTAGAAGTCAAGCCACCTGGTTTTGTAATAACGAAAGAAGAAATCGACATCAGTTCAGGAACTTTGTCCGTGAATTCCAAAACTTTAATTCTTTCGTATGAATCTGTATTTCTCACTAATTTTTCAAATTTTGCTTTCATTTTCGGATTTTTTCCGGAAATTGCCACAACTTGAAGTTTAGAAAACAGACGAATTAGCGCTCTTAGCATCATAATCGTAGTTTTGTTTCCAAGTCCAAATTCGCCACCAGCGAAAAATAAGATAATTTGCTCGTTTGGATTTAAGTCAAATTCTTTGCAAATTTCTTCTCGGCTGAAATTTTCCTGAAACCTCTCTGAAACGGGAATTCCGGAAACGTAGATTTTATTTTCAGAAACGCCGTAATCAATCATGTCGCTTTTCATTTGGTTGTTGGAAACGAAAAAATAATCGCAATATTCGTGAAAAACAAGCCATTGTCCATGGATATGAAAATCTGTCAAAACCGTTGCCAATTTGCAGTTGATTTTTCCTTTTTTCTTCAAAATGCCACACATTTGCGTCCCAAATGGATGCGTAGAAATGATTAAATCTGGCATGAAATCTTGTAATAGTTTGTTCAATTTAATCGAAAATAATTTGTTGGAAGTGGTTACTACTTTGGAAGTCAAACCATGATTTGACGAATGATAGGCCCTTTTCCAAGCCCAAGGCGCCTTTTTGGCAGCTTCATTGTAACTATCTGCCAACAATTTATTGAGAGGTTTATTGATGTATTCGATGCAATCGACCAATTTTACCTCTGTATCCGAATAATTATTTTTGATATAATTTTCAATGGATCTTGCAGCAGATAAATGCCCGCCACCGTAAGAACCATAAAAGATTAAAATTTTTTTCATATGTCCCCCAGTTTATATTTATTATTTTTAAATCATATCATATTTTTTTTTAAAATTCAATAGAGAAATTATTAATTTTCGATTAAGAAATGCCCCAAAAAACAATATGTAAGGTTTGGCTTTTGAATGGCAAACTTTTATAGTTTTTTTATAAAAAATTAAATATGACATTTTGATGTCATATTTAAAAAATATAAAAGCCTTGGTAATTATGCTTTTATAAAATATAAAATCTAAATATGACATAAAAATGTCATATTTAGATTTATTCAAATAATTTTTTGATTTCTCTTTTTAATTTCCTCAATTTTCAACACTATATCTTTATACTCAGAATCTCTCTTAGCCAGCACTACTTTTTCCCTGTCCAAGAACAAATCAAATTCTTTCGGGAATTCCTCCATGAACGTTTTATATTTGCTATTTCTCAGGCTACAATATCTCCATCAATGATTTTATTATACTATGGCTTCTCGTAACTGTCAAGCCGTAGGTTTTTGTGATAAATTTTAACTATGAGTGAGGTCAAAATGAACGGAAAAATAATTATAAAAGTAGATGAATACTTGAAAAAACACAACATCAGTAGAAGTTCTGTCGCAAGAAACGGTAATTTAAGATATGACACTTTATTGAGTTATTGCCGTGGTGAAGTTACCCAATTAGATACAGATACGCTTGCAAAGCTATGTTCTGTTTTAAACTGCAAAATTGAAAACATTATTGAATTTGTTCATGATAATAATTAGCACTGATATAATTACCACAATGTTTAAAAAATGGTAATTATTTTTGTTTTTTGCCGAAAAAATCCAAAATGTAAGGTTTAGTTGACAAATTACCCTGTTTTCTTATGTTTTTTAGTTGAAAAATATTTTAAAAGATGATATAATATTAAAAGATAAAAAGTTTCAGTTTTTAAAAATTAAGTAAAGGAGTATGATTTTATGGTATATACACTTTGTAAATATCCAGATGAAACATTAGTTACTTTTTCAGATATTCGTAAAAAAGATAATGGAGAAGAATATATAAGAGTTTCTTTTGAACGACCTACTGAACATGGGTTTGATACGGTTGTGTTTGAACTTCCAAGCTACAAAATTATAGATAAAGATGGTCAATATTCAGAGGAAGAAATAGAGCTATTTAAAACAATCGTAGAACGAGGAGCACCCTATTTTTATGAGTGGGCTCGAGAAGGAGGAATTGGAATTGCCTAATCTTTTTGAACAATATGGTTATAAAATATATTTTTGGTCTAATGAGAACGAAGAGCCAATTCATGTTCACATTTCAAAGGGCAATCCACGAGGAAATGCAACTAAAATATGGCTTACTAAAAGTCGGTGGCTGTATTATAGCAAATAATAATAGCCAAATACCAAAGAATGAACTAAATAGTATAATGAAAACAATAAATTTAAATTTCTTATATATTATTTCTGAATGGAAAAAAGTTCATGGAGCAGAAAAAACCAAATTTTATTGCTAGTTGTTTTATTAAATATATTGTCTATTTAGCTGATATGGCAGAAGCATTAGAGATTCCTATTAGTGATTTATTTATGAAATAATAATAAAAAATCCCAAATGTAAGGTTTAGTTGACAAATTGCAAGCCAAAGCTGGTAGACTTTTGTGCCATTTTGTGGTAAAATGAAAGTATAATTTTAAAAAGAAAGTAAGGTGGTACAAATGAAATTAAATGAAAAACTAATGAAAATTAGAAAAGAGCGAGGATTTTCGCAAGAGGAATTTGGGGACGCAATCAATGTTTCTAGACAAGCGGTTTCCAAATGGGAAGTTGGAGAGGCGACGCCGGACACGGACAAGCTGAAAGAAATTGTGGAAAAGTTTGATGTGAGTTACGAGTTTTTGTTGAATGACGAAATCGAAGATGAAAAGGATGTAGACAGTGTTTTTGAGAAAAAATATCAAAAAAGGCACAGAAAAACAGTACAAAAAATAGTGGTAGTAATTATACTGATTTATTTGCTCATTTGTGTTTATAAGTTTGTTGCATTTTCTCGATTTTACGTAATTGCCAAAAGTTTTTCAGAGGAAAAATATTCGCAATTGTGCACTTTGACCACATTAAATCAAGTGTATAATGAACATATGAGCATTGATACGACACGAGTTGGCAATCAAAAAATGGTGACTTCGTTTGATTTTAAAGAAGGAAATCCGTTTCCTTATGAAATTGAGTTTACGGATTTTGAGAAGAGAATTTGTTATAATTTGCGTTATGACGAAGAGCGAAAAGGCTATATTTACCGCGACCGCAAGGAAGACATGATAAGCGAAGAGGAGGTTGACGGATTGTTTCACGATGAAAATAACATCAGAGAACAGACTTTAAGCGTGATTCCTTCTGGATTGAAAGAAATCTTTTTGGCATCGATTGACCCAAGATATTATTATGTTTCAATTAAAAATCGTCAATATAAAGCAATTTCGTTTGAGTATGATTTGAAAATGAAAGTGCAATTGAATGAGGATTATTTGGTGGAAAGTGTTGACCAAAAGTTTGAGTATGGAGGAACAGCGCGTTGGAGTTATAGTTACGATTATGTGCCAGGGCATTTTGGCAATGAAATTAAGGACCCAATCGAAAGGGGAATTTATACGATTTTGGAAGAAGAATAAATCATATAGAGTATTGCAAAGGCAGAAGTCTTGGCGATGCTCTTTTCTTTTGGTGGAAAAGGTGATATAATAGCTTCGAAAGAGGGAAAAATATGCAATATAAAGATGTAACAAATGAATTTATAAATAAAAAAAGATATAAAGTAAAAAAGCAGAAAAGTTTTATAGATGATAATGGAATTGAATATAAAATAGATGGGCGAAACATTATATTAAAAACAACGCAAAGTGAAATGAAGACGGCTAAACTATTAGGACAGATATTTGGAGGTCAAGAATGTCTGATTCCTGTTGTGTTGAATCCAAAAGGCGTGCAAACACCAGATTATATGATAAATAAAGAGAGATTTGACTTAAAAGAAGTGTTTGGTAATGGAAAGAATACTTTAGATACGGCTATAAATAAGAAGAAAAAGCAATCTAATAATTTTATTTTTGATATTAATCAAACGATAATGAGTAAGGAGCGAGCATTAGAACAAATACAGAGAATATATAATTCTAAAAATAGAAATTGGGTGGATATGATTATTCTAATAAAAAATGGTTAAGTGCTAAAAATTTTTAAAAGAAAGTAAAAATGAGAAGGTGGTGCACTCCAAAGGGAGCACATACCCTCTCTAATAATATATTATTAATTTAATTATACCATAAATTAGATTAATAATCAATAGTTTATGCAAAAAAAGTGAAAATATTTCATTGTTGTCCATTCAAAAAATAATAGCAACAAAAAATCAATATATAATTTATGCAAC
>CANSTR010000006.1 GCA_947649935.1 uncultured Clostridia bacterium | reverse complement strand
AGCAAACCAATGTTAATATGAACGGACAAGATTTATGGCTAGAGGCAGTTTGGACGAATAAGCATGTCATCACACTAGATGCCAATGGCGGAACCATTGACGAGCAACCAAGAATCACGGCAGAAATTGAGGTTGGAGACGAATATGGTGATATTTTAATGGATGCAGAACGTCAAAATTATGTGTTTGTTGGCTGGTTTACCGCACCAGATGGTGGAAATCAAATCACAGATGATATGAAATTTCAAACGACAGATGCTAAAACGTTGTATGCCCATTGGGTGGCAGAAAATGACTCAAACATTGTGCAAATTATTTATAATGCGAACACAGGAAAGTTGTTCGACAATGCAGGCAACGAAGTTGACACGTTGACTGTTTCCAAAGTCCAAGGCACAAAATTTGGTAGTATGCCAATTCCTTCAAAAATCGGGTTTGTGTTTGACGGCTGGTTTACCGCGCCAACAGATGGCACACAAGTTATGGCAAGCGATACTGTGACAGGCTCAATGAAATTGTATACACACTGGACAGAAGGAAAATTAGTCAAATTAGAATTGCAAGGTGGGGAAATTTTCCGTTCAGGAACGTCAAGAGCGATTAAGTTGTATAACAAATGGGAGCCTGGTCAAATCTACCAATTAAGTAATAACCAATATTCTGGAATGACGGCAGAAAATGGGCATGCGCTTGGCAAGCAGGCAGGCGGATGGAAGTTGCCAACAGCCAAAAATCGCTATTATCACACATGGACCAAGGGAAATGGCTATCGAGGAGCACGAAAGCTGATTTACGAAACAAAGTTAAATGGCAAACGTTACAAGAAAAAAGTCAAATTTTTGGGCTGGAATTCAAAACCAAATGGTGAAGGAAATTTGGTCGGACCAAAAGATGTCTGGGACTTGAGCAAGGTTGAAGATACAAATAATCCAACGTTATACGCAGTTTGGAATGAGGCTTTGACCATTACGTACGACGCAAATGGTGGATACTTTGGAAAAGCAAGTAGAAATATTACGAAAAAGCAATTCTACAACAAATGGGAAGGCAAGAGATATCCAAGAGTGGCAAAGCCAAAAATGAGAGGATACACATTTGTAGGCTGGTATGATGCGCCAGTTGGAGGTAACAAAATTGAGCTTGGAAAAGCAACCCATTTGATGACGCGCGATAAAGTCAACTTGTATGCGCATTGGGAAATTAAGCAGTTTAAGGTGAAGTTTGGACCAAATGGCGGAAGCGTTAATCCGACTTACAAAATGGTGACTTACAATACAGCATATGGCACTTTGCCAACGCCAACGAGAACGGGCTACCAGTTTGAAGGCTGGTTTACTGGAAGAACAGGAGGAACGCAAATACGTGGAACGGAACTTTATACGAGAGTTAGAAATCAGACATTGTATGCGCATTGGACGAAATTAAGTTTTAAAATTTCGGTGAGTAATTTAACGACAAATTCGTTTACAATGGGCATTTCTGGAACGACAGGAAGGTCGAGTGTGAGGTATTATGTGAATACTTCGACGAGCGGAAGTTCGTATCAAGCAGAGACAAGTGTGAGTGGGTTACCGGCAGATAGCACAAGGTACGTTTGGGCGGCGGTGACGGATAGTACAGGAAATTTGGTGAAGAGTACGAATTATGTGAAAGTTGTAACAGCGCATGCGCATACAAATTCATGTTATTCTGTAACAGGTTCAACGCATACCATGGTATATGATAAATCAGGTGGATACAGTGATACATGGGCTAGCTACACATGTAAAACTTGTGGGGTTGATGCTGGTGGTAAACATGGGACATTAAAAACTTATGGCGCAGATGGAATTGGAGAATGTTCATGGCATATTACGGGTAATGATTATGGAAATTATTCTCCTAATACATGGAGTAGCAAGTCTATAAAGGTGTATGATCATATATGTAATGGATGTGGTGAGCCAGGTGGTTCCAATAATGTGACTAGTTCTTGGAGTACGAAAGGTTGTCGACATTTTTCTAGAACGTTAATGTGCACGAAGAATACAGCTAGTACACAGACGAATCATACTTGGTAAGGAGGAACAAATGAAGAAAAAAGTAATAATTGGATTGTTGATAATTATGGTAATAGCGCTGTGCGTTTGGCCTTGGCAAAGTCAAACGCCAAGTGAAAATTTGGATAGCGATGTCATTGAAAATGAAGCATATTATCAGGAAAAAGTGGAGGAATTTACGGGGGCAGAGGATGAGTATAACGAATTTTTGACGGCGTATATTGCGGAAAAGTTTAGCGAAGAAGAAAAGCAAGTTCTGCAGGATTATAATCAGAAGATGTCAGAGGCAGTTGCGCATGGGAGTAAAGAAGAAAAACTAAAATTTTCGCATGAGAAAACCGCGTATATTGAGAAAGTATCTGCGCAGAAATTTACAAAAGAGCAATTGCAAAAATTGGAGAAAATTCAGAAAAAGATTGATGAGCTAGAGCCAATTGTTGATGAATATGTAGAAAAACAAGTTGCGGTAGAAGAAAAGCAGTTTTGGGAAGGACGCGAAACGTTGAAAGATGGCAGTATTCTCAATGTAAGAGATGCTATTACTGCGGATAAAGAATGTGAAGGATTAAAGTTTTCGAACATAGGGTTAAGGTATGTGCCGGATGAGAAATGCACTTATTTTTCGGCAACAGTGACCAATATGACGCAGGAAATCAAGCCAGAAGGCAAAGTTTCTGTGAGAATCACGGGAGATTGTGAAACGATTTTTCCACTGATTTTAAAGGAATTGGAGACAGGCGAAAGTTACGATTTTCAAATCGAATATAAAGAGAATATTTCGATGGCGGGAACGTTGGAAATTGTGCCATATGATGAAAAAGATTATGAAATATAATGTTGAGGCAATTATGAATTGCTCATCTTACAAATTAACCAAATAAGAAAAAATAATAATAGGGGGACACGGTATAAAATGTCCCTTTTATTATTGCTATTTGATAAAATTTGACTTTTTAGTTGAAGTGTGTTATAATGATATTATAGGGATATTATAAGCAAAGGAGGGGCAATAAATGAAAGAACAAGAACTTGATAAATTTTGTAAAATATTAGGTATTCATGGAATATTAAATCAATCAATTGATCAGACGATTGCGAATTTAAAAGCCTATTTAAAAGAGTTTTCTGCAGACCCAAAGATATCAGAGAAATATCAAGAATTGAAAAAAAAGTTTGAAAAAGAACCTTTGGAAGGAAAAAGAAAAGAAGAGCAAAGAGATGTACTTTTAAAAGAATTAATTCCATTGCAATATGATTATTATATCGAGAATGCTGCTAAGATAATGAATAGGAAAGCAAACGCCTTGGGAAAAAACGTTGTTCATATAGAGGAAGTGAATGAGTTTAAGAAAACATTGGAGGCTTATTATAGAACCTATAAAGAGGAAGTAGATTCAGTAGAGGAAATATTGCAAAGACCCATGCATATCTTTATGAAAAAACAAGAAGACATGGGGCAAATGATAACAAAAGGAGTTCCTACAATTGAAAGATTAAAGCAACAGCAATTTCATAATATCATAAATTCTCGAAAAAAGAATTTTTCTGGGGAGCCATATCGTTGGGCAGCTAATTTAAGAGAAATTGAAACAAAAGAAAGATTAAAATCATTGTGTTTGATGAATGAACCAAATGAAAAAGGTGAACGTGTTGTTGCAATGCGTTTAGGTTTGTTTGAATATGATAGACTTATGAGAAAGCCATCGGCACAATTTCCAACAGGGCAATATGGAGAAATACGGAGAAAAGGATATTGTGGGTGTGGCGAAATTGGATGCGAATAATCGAATTTTGGAGTCTAATGTTGTTATTGGAGATTTACATAATTTTGATATTGAAAGTAGGGAATTTATTAAAAATTTCTATTTCTCAGATAAGTGGATCAATCATGCTAATGAAAATAATGAGGGATTTCTTGGAAGTGTTGAAAAAGGACAAGAGAGGTTCTGGATATTGTGCAATGGAATTGGGGATAGTGATTTGGTGAGTGCTTTAAGATGGGCAGATTGCAATGAAGGCCTGGCACATGTACAAGGAACCAAACGTGAAAAAAAGACATGGGAAGAGTTGAAAGTAGATTTAAACGAAAGGCTTCTTGCTTGTGTAAATGCAATGTTACAGGAAAATCAGAAACCAGAAAAAAGAGAGAGTATAACAGAAATAGTAGTAGCAGGAGGGGAGAGTCGATAATGGGAAAAGTGATGTGGAAACCGGGTACATTTTTGTACCCTATTCCTGCTGTTTTAGTGACATCAGGAACAATGGAGAAAGCGAATATTATGACAGTTGCGTGGACTGGTATTATCAATACCAATCCACCAATTGTTTATATTTCTGTGCGACCAGAACGTTATTCGTATCAGCTGATTAAAGAAACGGGAGAGTTTGTCATTAATTTGACGACGGAAGAGTTGGCTTTTGCGACCGACTGGTGTGGTGTAAGAAGTGGTGCCAAGTTCGATAAATTTAAAGAGATGAAGCTGACAAAGGAAAAGGCGAATTTTGTCAAGTGTCCGATGATTGGGGAAAGTCCAGTTTCGGTGGAGTGCAAGGTAATCGAGGAAAAAAGTTATGGGAGTCATACACAATTTGTGGCACGAGTGTTGGCGATTAATGCAGATGAAAAATATATGGATGAAAAGGGTGCGTTTGATATTGCAAAATGTAACTTGATTTCGTATAGCAATGGAGGCTATTATACGCAAGGAAAAAAGCTAGGAAAGTTTGGTTTTTCAGTTCAAAAGAAAAAGCGCCGAGGGAAATGAGGATTTGGCAAAAGTGTTTGATCAATATTGACAAATTTTGCAATATAGTATAAAATATTTACTGCTACATATATAATAAATAGAAAAAAAGGGAGGATTTTAAAATGAGTGACGAAAAGAAATTTGAACCAACACAAGAGGATTTTGGAGAACCAAAGAAAGGAAACAAAGCAATATTTTTATTACTTGCAATTGTTCTTATTGTTGTGGCAGTAGTAGCTGTTTATATGGTAAGAATGAATCGCCCAAGGTATGTATTTGATAAAAAAATTGATGCGTATCTAAATTCAGAGGAAGTAAATCAAGATTATCGTACTATGAAAGTAAATGCTGACTTGACCGTTTCTGTTGAAAGTGATGATGAGGCAACGAAACAAATTGCTGATTTAATCAATGATGCCAAATTGTCGATGAATGCAGAACTTGAAAGAGAAACACAAAATGAAATTGTGAGTTTGAAATTATCAAAAGCAGATGAAGAATTATTGAATATTGATGCAAAAATGGACACAGAAGCACAAAGTGTTTATATGAATCTTGGAGATTTATTTGATAAAACAATTGAAATAAAGGATTCTGAGATGACTAATACGAGCATTACAACAATAGGACAGAAAATAACGTATAAAAAAGCAACTGGTATTTTGAGAAAAGAAATCAAAACACAGTTGAAAGATGAGTATTTTTCAGCTGAAAAAACAACAGTAAATGACGAAAATGTCACGAAAAATACAATGAGATTATCAGGAGAGCAATTTGCTACCGTAATCAGAAATGTTTGCGAAAATTTGTCTAACAATGAAGAATTTTTAGATTGTTTTGAAGACAGAGATGATGTAAAAGATAGTTTGCAAGAGATTGTGGTCGAATTAGAAGACATGGATACATTTGAGGAAGATGACTATATTGTAATTGCTGTTTATACAAAAGGATTGATGAAAAATATTGCACGAGTTGATTTGTCAATCGAAAGCGATGAGGATATTGCAACAATTGCCTTAACAAAGGTGAATGATAACGAATATTCTTACGAAATTTATGTAAATGACGAGAAAAATTTAGATGGAAAAATCAATTATACAAAAAATGATAAAGAATTTTCTGCAGAGATAAGTGCCAATGTGGAAGGGACAGAAGTTTCTATGAAATTGGCTGGTAATTATGTTTATGATGAAGATTTGCGCGATTTTGATACATCTAACATGGTTTCTTATGAAGAAATGACGACAGAAGATATTTACACAATTGTAGGCAACTTTATGGGAAGTAAGTTGTATGAAATTGTAGCAGGTTTTTCTGGTAATACATCTTTGTTCAATAGTGGATTAGAGGAGGAAGATAATAATTCTTCAAATGAAATGGGTTCAAGTTTATCGAATCAAAATGCAACAACAGCAGACAATGTGATAAAAACCTATGATGATAAAAAAGAAATTGAATTTAGTATTCCAGATGGATTCAAAGCAGATGATTCAGAAAGTGGCTATTATAAAACATTTAAGAAAGATGTTGATGAGGAAACTATAAAAGTAGATGTAAGCAGTGAATCAAGTGAAACAGTTAAAGGTTATTTTGAGGATGTTAAGGAAATGACAGAGTATTACGAAGAGGATGACGACTACAAAAACGTTCAAGTTTCTGATGTAAAAGAAATAACAGTAGCTGGAAACATATTTAAAAAAGTGAATTTCACATATGATTATGTGATGGATGAGGACGAAGTCCATTCATATAGTGATGCTTATATTGCTTATGAAATTGATGGCGACAACTTATATACAGTTGAAATTGATAATGATCATTTATTAAGTGAAAGTGAATTAGAGAAATTCTTAACAATCACAGTAAAGTAAAGGATGAGAATATGAATGAAATAACAATCATAGGAGCCGGTCTTGCAGGATGCGAGGCCGCTTTGCAAATTGCGAAAAAAGGAAAAAAAGTAAAATTAATTGAGATGAAGCCACAAAAATTTTCGCCAGCTCATACAAGCACAGAGTTGGCGGAAATTGTTTGTAGCAATTCTTTTAAATCCAATCGTTTGACAAATGCGTGTGGTTTATTAAAAGAGGAACTTCGACGCTTAGGAAGTGAATTAATTCCGATAGCAGATGCGAATGCAGTTCCTGCAGGACAAGCATTGGCAGTAGACCGCGAGAATTTTGCAAAAAGCGTTACCCAAAAAATTGAGGAAAATCCAAACATTGAGTTAATTCGAGAAGAAATGACGCAAATTCCAAGCGAAGGAAAAGTAATTATCGCAACAGGTCCGCTAACATCAGAGGGGCTTTCTGCAAGTATCAGCCAATTGATTGGCAAAAATGATTTACATTTTTATGATGCCGCAGCGCCTATTATCGAGAGGGATTCGATTAATATGGACATTGCTTTTTGGGGCGACCGATATGGTAAAGGTGAAGATGCTTACATTAATTTGCCAATGAACAAAGAGGAGTATTTGCGTTTTTATCAGGAATTAATTCAGGCAGAGGTAGTTACTTTGCATGATTTTGAGAAAAGGGATATTTTTGAAGGTTGCATGCCAATTGAAATTATGGCGAAAAGAGGAGAAGATACACTACGTTTTGGTCCATTAAAGCCAGTTGGTTTTACAGACCCTCGTACAAACGATAGACCCTATGCGATTGTTCAGCTAAGGCAGGATAATCAAGAAGGAACGTTGTTTAATATGGTAGGCTTTCAGACGAATTTGAAGTTCGGTGAGCAAAAGCGTGTATTTTCCATGATTCCTGGTTTAGCAAATGCTAATTTTATGAAATATGGCGTAATGCATAGAAATACTTACATTGATTCACCAAAGTTGCTGGAGTGTACGTATCAGCTAAAAAGCAATCCTAATGTTTATTTTGCAGGACAAATAACGGGCGTGGAAGGTTATGTGGAGTCGATATCTTCGGGGTTTGTAGCTGGCATCAATTGTGCATTGGAGCAAGAAATTATATTTGACAAAAGGACAATGATAGGAGCGCTAGCGAATTACATCTCAACAGAAAATGCTAAATTTCAGCCAATGAACGCCAATTTTGGCATCTTGCCAAGCTTAGATAAAAAAGTCAAAGATAAAATGGAGCGTTATGAGAAAATGTCAGAAATAGCATTGAGCTACTTAAAATTGCAAAAATTTACATAAAGTATTGCAAAGTTTCTATTTGTATGGTATAATATAAGTACTAGAATGGTAAATAATGTCTGAAAGGAGAAGGATGTTATGGATGATGTAAGAGAAATTAATAAGGAATTAGATAGACTTGATTCAAAATTAAAAAGAATAGGTGAGGAAAGAGAAGCAGTAATTACTCAAATAAAGAAATTGGAACAAGAAAAAAAAGCTATGCTGGAAGAATTAACTGAAATGGGAAAAGCATTAAGAGAGCAATACAAGGCAGAAACTCTTGTTATTGAGGAGGAAGAAATTCCTGATAGTGGAGATAGTGAATATTCAGAAGAGAAGCCAATTGAAACGCATGATGAAAATGAATCTATAATAGATAAGAAATTAAATTCAGAAATCAGTAAAGAAACTGATGAGCAGGTTGTTGAAACAAAACAATCATCAGAAGAAATTTTTGCGAAAATTGAGGAAGAAGTAAAAAGAGAGCAAGCAACAAGATATGGATTAAGTGAAAAGGCTCAAAAAGGAGTAGATATCATAGCGCGTATAAGAAATCTTAGAGCAGAATGTGAGGATATATGCAAAAATGCTTTTGAGAAAATGCCTGAGAGTACATTAGGAGAAGGCGTAATAGCTGATTTAGAAAAATTAGAAGAAATTGTTGCAGAGAAATTTGGGTTAAATCAAGAAGAGGAACAGGAAGAAGAACCAACGGTAACAGCAAATCAAGATGCAATGAATGTTATTTTGCAACAGATAGACAATATAAAGGCAGATCTTGAAAGTACTACTGGAGATGAATTAAAAGAAAAGATGTTGGAGAAGTTTGGAAATTTACGAGATGCTGTCCCACAAACAATACCAGAACAAAACAAAACAGAGATAATCGATTTTATAGAAAATGCAATGAATTATGTTGATGTCGATTTTCTATTTAAATCAGAAGGCGAATTAAAGGATTGGATAATGCAGGATTTGGAAATGCTAAAAGAGTGTTTGTCTGAAAAGTTTGGGGTGATTTCTCAAGAACAGGAGGAAGTATCAGAGGAAGAACAACCAGAGGTGGAGGCTCCAAATCCAACGAAAGAAACCGTAGCAACTGAATGGAAACAAGGAGTACAACAGTCAGGAAACTTTGAAGAAGAGAAGAAAGGAGAAAATATGAATCAAAATTCAAAACCAGAAAATGCTCTAGTGTCGACAGGAGTTGCAAATTCAACGGATGAAAAAAGTGCTGAGGAACGAAAAGAAAAAATGATTCAGCTAACAGAAGAAGTAAATGCGTTTACTAATTCGGTAAACCGTAGGAAAAACGAAATAGATGCGTTAAAAGCGAAACGAGATTCTTTTCCAGAAGGTTCGGTTGAGAGAAAAGAAATAGAGAAAGATATTACGCTACGAGAGGGCGAGATGCGAGTGTTGAAGACGCAAGCTGAGAGAGCTAGACAGAAATATGATGGATTGGTTGATCAAGAAAGTGTTAAGAAGGAAGAAGCAGAGAAAAAGACCAATACACCAGAGCCAATAATACATATTAAAGGAATAGAAGGAACAGAAAATGAAAGAGTATTGCTTGATTTGTTGAAAAGGTCTGCTCTTATAGCAGTATATAAAGCGCAGTTTAAGCAAGGAAGTTCTATTCCAGCTATGTCCTTAGATGAGATAGGTTCTTTGATGAAAAAGACAAAGGATATATTAAAAGGTCGAAAAAATCAAACAAAGAGAAGAACACCTGAAAGAGAACGAGAAAGAGCTTATATAAAAACATTTAATTTCTATAAGAAACAGATAAAAAAACAAGTTAAAGCCATTGAGAAGGAAAGAGATTTCATAGATGACTATGAAATGGAATAGATTGAATCATGTGAAAACGAGAGAAATTTTGTTTTGCAAAATTTCTCTCGTGCTTTTTTATATTTGCAATAAGATAAAAGTAAAGATAACAGAAAAAGTGCCTTGTAGCAGTTTTCCATAAAGGTAGGGCTTGATGGAAATTTTTGATTTTGAGATGATGGAAAACACTTGCAATAGCACAGAAATTCCACCAAATCCTAGCAGAAAACTGCAAGTTAAAAGGCAAGGAATAGGTAGACTTGCATAGCAGTTGCTTGCTAGGTTAACTCCATTTGTCATTTCGATGATGCCAGTTAAAATGCTAAAAGCAATGTCATACGGAATACCGAAATTTGCTAGAAAACTAGCGATTCCAGTTAAAATTTCCAAGTTTGACAAAATCGAAATAATAACGGAAAATAAAACCACAAATCCACCAATGGATAGAATGGTTGAAATTGACTTTTTAATAGCGTCACCTAGGATTTCGCCTAGATTGGAAATGCGAATGAGTTCTTTACTTTCTGACCTGAAATTTCTAAAAGTGATGTCAACTTTATCTTTTTTCCAAAAACGAAAAACAAGACCTACGCAAAGCGAGGCGAGAATATGGCTGATTAACAATGTTTTGCCAAGGGTTACGTTGCCTAAAAGGGACACGCCAACAGAGCCTAAAATAAAAATGGGACCAGAATTGTTAGTGAAGGCAATGAGGCGCTCTGCTTCTGATTTGGAGCAGATTTTGTTGTCGTATAAGTTGCATACGACTTTGGCTCCAACAGGATAACCACTGATAATGCCCATAATAATTGCAATAGCGCTTTCGCCGGGAACGTTGAAAACAGGTTTCATAAATTGATTTAAGGATTTTCCGAGAATTTGTATAAAGTTTGTTTTGCATAATAATTCGGTTGCGACAAAAAATGGAAATAGGGTTGGCACAACTGAGTTTGCCCACAAAATTAAGCCGTTTTTAGCTGCTTCTAAATTGGTTGCAGAAAATAAAATGAGGCTTAAGGTGAACAACAAAAAAAGTACCGTAAAAAAATATTTTTTGATTGAAATAACAATAAATCGCATAATTCCCTCCATTATATTAAGTATATATGTACAAGTTTTGGAAATAGAACTAAAATTAAAATGATAATTTTTAATTTTTTTGTGAAAACTATTTTTGTGAAAAATATTATTTGATATAATTGATATATTAAATGAAAGATGAATCATAATTTTGGGAGGTAATTTATGGAGAGAAAATTGAAGGTATTTCAGTATGGAACTGGCAAAATGGCGGTATATACGATGCGTTATGTATATGAGAAAGGTGCCGAAATTGTTGGCGCTGTAGATGTGAACCCAGCAGTTGTTGGGAAAGATATTGGCGAAATTATGGGTTCCGAGAAAAAAGGTGTTACAGTTCATGATGCAAAAGAAGCAAGAACAGTTTTGCAGGAAACAAAGCCAGATGTTGTGATTGTAACGACGATGAGTTTGTTGAAAGATGTAAAAGATGCTTTGCTGTTGTGTGCAGAACTTGGAATTAATGCAATTACCACTTGCGAAGAAGCGTTTTTCCCAATGAATTCGAATCCAAATTTGACGAAGAAAATCGATGAGTTGGCGAAGAAAAATGGTTGCACGATTACGGGAAGTGGCTATCAAGATATTTACTGGGGACAATTGATTACGTCAATTACTGGTTCAACGCAGAAAATTACGAAAATAAAAGGTAGTTCGAGTTACAATGTGGAGGATTATGGAATTGCTTTGGCAAAAGCGCATGGCGCAGGATTGACGTTGGACGAATTTGATAAAGAAATTGCGTCTGCGGATAGAATTAGTGATGAGGAAAGGCAAAAAGTCATTGAAAATGGAGACTATTTGCCATCGTATATGTGGAATGTGAATGGTTGGTTAGCAGAAAAGTTGGGATTGACAATTAGTTCGCAAACGCAAAAATGTGTGCCACAAACGCATTCAGAAGATATTTTTTCGAGTACGTTGAATATGACTGTCAAAGTAGGAGATGCAACTGGAATGAGCGCTGTTGTAACAAGTGAAACCAAAGAAGGCATTACGATTGAGTCAGAATGTATTGGAAAAGTGTATGCGCCAGATGAATTTGACAAAAATATTTGGACAGTCGAAGGGGAGCCAACCACAACGATTGTTGTAGAAAAGCCGGCTACGGTTGAGTTAACCTGTGCAACAATTGTGAATCGATTGCCAGATGTGGTCAATAGTGAGCCAGGCTATATTCCAACTGACCGATTTGGTGATTTGCAAGCAAGAATGAAGCCTTTGAATGAATATGTGAAATAGGAGTTGCAAAGTAGTTGCCTTTTTGAGGCAGCTACTTTTTGGGTGAAATATTATTTTGGGTTACATAGTTGGAAATAGCGTTAATAAATTGTTTTCCGTATTTTTCTAATTTTTGATTGCCTACGCCATTGATTTTTAACAGGTTTTCCTCAGTTGTGGGAAAATATGTGGACATTTCTTTTAAAGTAGCATCCGTAAAAACCACAAATGGTGGAATGTTGTTCTGATTTGCAAGATTGCGTCTAAGGGTTCTTAAGATTTCAAATAGGTTTTCGTCATAAGAAAGCTCGGTGTTTTTAGTAGGATGCTCGGTTTCGATTTTTCGTTTGATGAAAACTTGTTTCCCTTGAAATAACACCGTGTTTGCAGATTGGGTTAAGTTCAAAATAGGATATTGTTCGCCAACGGTATTGATGTAGCCTTCTGTGATTAAAAAGTAGATTAAGTTGGTGATGGTGTTTTTCGAATATTCTTTCATGATGCCATAGGTGGACAATTGGTGGAAACCGAATTGCTTTACTTTTGCGGCTTTGGAACCTTTTAATACATCGGCAACAAGTCCTGCGCCGAATCGTTCGTTCATGCGTTTGATGCAAGATAGAATTTTTTTTGCATCAATGGTGATATCGGTTGTTTCGATTTCCGATAAACAGTTGCTGCAGTGGTCGCAATGTTCAAAAGTTGGCGTTTCGCCAAAGTATTCGAGTATGTATTTTCGTAAGCATTTGTCAGTGTTGCAGTAGGCGATGATGTCATTTAATTTGTCGTATTCGATTTTGGAATTAGAAGATGTCGTAGCCTGCTGAATGAGGAATTTATTGGTGAGAATGTCGCTTTGGCTAAACAGCAAAATGCATTGTGCTTGGTCGCCATCACGTCCTGCACGGCCGGCTTCTTGGTAATAGCTTTCAAGGTCTTTGGGCATGTTATAATGAATGACATAGCGAATATTGGATTTGTCAATTCCCATGCCAAATGCGTTGGTTGCAACCATGATGGAAGTGCGGTCATAAGTGAAATCGTCTTGGGCTTGATTTCTGGCGGTTTCACTCATACCACCATGGTATTTGGAAACAGGATATTCGGCGAGAGAAAGTTCCTCATATAAGGCGTCAACTTGTTTTCGTGTTGAACAATAAATGATGCCAGCATCGTTTGTATGGTTTCTTAGAAAATGAAAAAGGAAATTTCTTTTGTTATAAGGCATTTCTACGGAAAATTGCAAATTGGCGCGGTCAAATCCGGTGGTTAAAACAAAAGGATGAGATAACTGAAGGGATTCGATGATGTCCGTTTTTACGATTTGTGTTGCAGTTGCCGTGAAGGCAGACAAAATGGGACGTTTTTGTAAGGTGGCAATAACGTTTGCAATTTCTCGGTAACTTGGACGAAAATCATGACCCCATTGTGATATACAGTGTGCTTCATCAATTGTAATCATGGAAATGTCTAATTGTTTTAGGAGGTGAATGAAAGAATCGGAACTGAATCTTTCTGGGGTAATGTAAATTATTTTATAGGCTTGAGATAGAATTTTTTTGAGGTTTTCGTGAAATTCGTTTTCAGTAAGTGTGCTGTTTATGAGAGTTGCAGGGATACCGATTTCATTAAGGCTATTGACTTGGTCTTTCATTAAGGAAATAAGGGGAGAGATAACAAGCGTGATGCCAGGCAGAAGCAGAGCTGGAATTTGGTAACAAATGGATTTGCCTGCGCCAGTTGGCATGATTGCTAAGCAATCTTTACCACTTGTGATTTGTTCAATGATTTCATTTTGACCAGGTCGGAAGTTGTCATAGCCAAAATACTTTTTTAGTAAAATTTGTGATTGATTCATTTTTGACCTTCTTTCTTTATTTGAATTATTATAACAGGGTTTTTTTGAGAAATCAAGAGCAAAATGAAATTTTTTGTCAGATTTGGAAAACAAGGAAAATTTGACATTATGGCTAAAATGTGGTATAATAAAAAGAGAAGGAGTGTTTATGCCGAAAAGAAGTCAGGAAATTTTGGATAAAATTAACTTAAAGTTTAATGTTTATTTGCTTGTTATTGTGTTGCTTTGCATTTTGCTTTGTATGTATGATAGTAAGTTTATTGTACCATCCGTTGTTTTGTGCATCCTTTTGCTTTGTTATGCAGTATGGTCCAATGATAAGAGAAAAGTGGAGATTGTGAATCATATTCAAGAAATTACGACGGATATGAATGTGGCGAATCGAAATAATTTGATTAATTCTCCAATTCCGCTTTTGTTGATTGAAACAGATGGGGCGATTGTGTGGAAAAGTAAGAGTTTTATTGATGCTTTTAAAGAGGTGGATGTGATTACTTGCTTGAATCCCATTTTGAAAGAAATCAAGATGAATATTGAGAAGGAAGCGGAGGAAACTGGGCAGGAATTTGACAAAAACAAATATATTACGAAACAGTTCAATATTGAGGAAAAATTTTATAAGATTTATTGTGGTGTTTCCAAGAGCAAGAAGAAGGATAAGCGAAAACAACGTGAGTATCAGTTGACCATGTATTTTATTGATGATACGAAATATAATGAGTTGTTTGATAAATATAATAGTTCAAAATTGTGCATTGGAATTGCGATGATTGATAATTACGAAGATGTGATGCAACGCGCAATGCCTGAAGAAAGGGCAGAGTTGGTTACGAATGTGGAAAGAAGCTTGATGGATTGGGCGAAGGAGACTGGTGGCTTGATTGTCAAGACCGAAAGAGACCGATTTTTGTATATTTTTGAGCAACAGTATTTATCTGGAATTGAAAAAGACAAGGTTAATATATTGGACAAAGTGAAAAATATGAATGAAAATTCAGATATTCAGGTTACTTTGAGTATTGCGATTTCGAATGAGGGGGATACGAATTTCGAGAAGTATAAGTCTGCGGTTGATGCGATGGATATTGTTTTGGGTCGTGGTGGTGACCAAGCGGTCATTCGTAAAAATGGAAAATATAAGTTTTATGGTGGCAAGACAGTAGAGGTTGAAAAGAGAACGAAAGTTAAGGCGAGAACCATTGCGGGGTCGATTGCGAATTTGATTAAAGAGTCAAGCAATGTTTTGATTATGGGGCATAGCCATATTGATATTGACGCGATTGGTTCTGGACTTGGCATGTATCGTTTGTCGAAAACATTGGGGAAAGATGCGTTTATTGTGTCGGAGCCAAAAGGGAAATCGTTGGGTAAATTTTTGGATGATTTTTCGAAAAATGAAGAGTACGAAGGCGTGATGATTTCTGAGGAAGAAGCGGAGGAAATTGTTCAGGAAAATACGTTGTTGATTATTGTGGATACGCATAAAGAAAATTATGTGGAGTTTCCGGAGTTGCTATCGAAAATTGAGAGAAGAATTGTGATTGATCATCACAGAAAGGCGCCAGAGGCAATCAAGGATGCGTTAGTTTCGTTTCATGAAGTGTATGCATCTTCGGCAGCAGAGCTTGTGACAGAGATTATTCAGTATGCGGCTGATGACGTAAAATTGACGTTGTTGGAGGCAGAGAGTTTGTATGGCGGAATTATGGTGGATACGAAGGATTTTACGTTTAAAACGGGTGTGAGAACGTTTGAGGCGGCGGCGTATTTGAGAAAATTTGGCGTGGATATTATTCGTGTGAAAAAATGGTTCCAGGCGGATTTGGAGAGTTATAATGTAATCGCAGATATTGTAAAAAATGTGGAAATCATTAATGATACTATTGCGATTTCGATTTACGATAATGTAGAGGATGAGAATGCCAATTTGATTTGTGCGAAGGCGGCAGACGAATTGTTGACGATTAGTGATATTACGGCATCGTTTGTGATGGGAAAAATTGGGGAAAAAGTGTTTATTAGTGGACGTTCGATTGGCGATATTAATGTGCAAATTATTTTGGAAAAGTTGGGCGGTGGCGGACATATTACGCTTGCTGGCGCACAGCTCGAAGGTTTTTCGTTAGAAGAGGCGAAAGATGAATTGGTGATTCGCATTCATGAGTATTTTTCGGAGATTGAATAAGGAATTGATAATTGAATAACATTGGGAAAAGTTTTATCATTTTTGATAAGACTTTTTTGATGCAAAAATCTACATAAAACTTGACAAATTATGTAAAATATGGTATAATTAAGGTGTTTTACTGCAGGTGGAGGGTGCAGTGCAGATTGTGCATTATAGAAGGAGGAATGAATATGAAAAACGGTAATTTTCGGGTTTTAATTTATTTTTTTGAAATGGCTTTACTTTTAGCCATGTTAATTTTTACAATTATGAAAGGACCAGAACATCCTCAAGTTGTTTTTTGGGGATTTGTAAGTATTTTTGTTGGTGTAATCTTTAATGAGATTGCACCTAAACCTAAAGATTTTATGATACTTGTTGCTGGCATGATTTTATTAGCTATTGGTGGAACAATAGCAGATAAAATAGTGAAGCTAGATAACATTGTTGGATTCATTATTAAATGTATTATTATTTATCCATTTTTTACACCAGTATGGAATCATTTTATTCAAATGTGTGTGAAAGCAAAGGATAGATGGTAGCAAAAAATAGCTGATATTCTCCAAATCTGCTGTATAAAAAAGAGGAAAGGACATGCTCCTTTCCTTTTACGTTTTTGCTGGGATTGTGATATAAAATGTTGTGCCTTTGCCAGGCTCTGTTTTGTAGGTTAGGTTGCCATTGAAGTGGACTTTTATGTTCGAGTAGGACATAAACATGCCTAGTCCAGTGCCGTTTTTTCCTTTTGTGGTTATCATTTCTTTGAAGAGTTTTTGTTGTGCTATTTCAGAAATGCCTGGTCCATAGTCTTTGATGGAGATGATGACATTTTTGTTTTCCAGACTTGCCAATAGTTCTATTTTTTTATTGGCATAGTCGTTTCCATAGGCTTCGATGGCGTTGGAAATGATGTTGTTGATGATTTGCACTAAGCTATTGATGTTTCCAGTTAGCAATTCTGCATCTCCAACTTGATTTTGAATATCGAGTGTTGCCAAGGCGTTTTTAATTTCGTGTTTCATTAAAATATCGACACGTTTAAATAATTCCGTAATGGAAAAATTCATGGATTCGCTTTCGGATAAGGTAACAGCTTGACCTTTTACGGTTGTGATGACATCTGACATATAGGAGATGTGACCTTTTAATTTTTCAATCCACTCGCGCATGTCGGATGCAATTTCATGCATATCAGTAGGAGTGACGGATGCATTGTCAATTGACATGTCAAATTCATTGATTAAATCGGATAAGCCTTCTAACCCACCAGTAACGGAGAAAATTGGCGTTTTTAAGTTATGGGCAATTCCGCCAATCATTTGTCCAAGAGAGGCAAGACGTTCTTGCTCGATTAGGATGTCCTGATTGTTTTGGATGGTTTGAATGTCTTGTTTGTGTTGTGTGATGTCTTTAAACAATACTAGGATTCCTAGGAAGTTGTTTTTGGTGTAGATATTGTTAATTTCAACCATAAATACTTTTTGGATTTCAGGAATAGCTTGCTCGAATTGAAATGTTTCTGTTGAATCCTTTATTTTTTCAAATGCTTTTTCAAAGAGTTTGTTTATTTTTATATCACCAGTAGAATTTGTTAATTTAAATATATTTCTTCCTCTAACATAATCTGTTTTAGTGTTAAATGTATGCAAAAAAGTTTCGTTAAAATCTGTAATATTATAATTTTCATCTAGTACAAGATAGCTGTCAGAAATTCGGTCAACGATTTTCTGAAGGGCAATTGGCGTAGAAGAAATGAATTTAAATTTAAAGATTGCTAGAGCATAAAACACTGCCATAAAAGAAAATGAAATTGGAGTGGTATACATAGAAGCTGATATAACTTTTGCTGTTCCTAGAAAATTTAAAATAAGAGGAATTGAAGTTCCACCAATTAATAATAAGGATTGTCTTGAAAAGAATCCTGAGTTTTTAAAAGAATATTTTAGTAAATAAACAAGCCCAACTAAGTAAAGTCCATAAGTATAAAGTGAGTGTACAAAGAAGTATTTTCCATAGACAACTTCCTGAATGTTAGTGGAATAATGTTCGAATACTAAATGATGTTTCTCATTTGTTAAAAATAGAATGGCTGTTATAATAGGAATGACTAGTAATAGTAAATATTTTTTTGATAATTTTATTTTGGTTTTAGAAAAAATCATGCATAACAAAAGAAAGGCAACTGGAGCTGAAACAACTCCAAAACCAGAGAATTTTTCAAATAAAAATGGATCAATATTAGAATACTGGAATAATATTTGTATGATAGATCCTAGTATCCAAATAAAAATTAAGCTAATGTAAGTAAGAAAAGCGTTTTTTAATTGACTTCCTTTTTTCTGAGTAAAAAAGATAGTTAAAAATAATACTAAAATAAGAGCTTCTGAAATTAGCATTGCAATTAATGAGTTGGTATTTTCCATTTATATATCCTCCTTAAAAAAATTTATTTTTTTCATATAATTAATATATTTTCGAATATAGTTTTCATCTAGTTTTGGCCATTCAAATCCTAAACGTTGCAAGAAAAATTGTGTTAAGCTAGAGTTTAAGTTAACATCTCTTTCATAAATTAAATCGTAATTTTCATTTAAGTCATTGATAATTCCAGATAAGTCGTTTTGTGATTCTGGATTGTCTAATATTTTCTTTATCATGGATTTGAATCTTTTAGTTTCTATAAATTCTAGTTTAATGTTTTCTGCATTTAAAATAGCAACAAAATCCTTTAAATAAATAGAATGGTTGTTATATAAATGGTAAACTGAAAATTCTTTTATGTTGTTTTGCAAAATATAGATAATTGCCTTGGCGCATAGGTCAACTGGTGTAAATTCAAGTGGCAAAGCTTGTAAATAGTCTGGTATATTTTTCAAATGAATAAAACTTTTTAGTCGGTTGGCAAAGGCATTTTCGTCTGGATTGATTTGAAATGTTCCATCAGAAAAGCGATTGGTAATGTTGCCAAGACGAATGATTTTTGCATTTAATCCATCTACCATATTGGATAGAATTATTCGTTCTGCTTCAAATTTACTAGAAGTGTAACTATTATCTAACATTTGTCCAATGTACAAATTGCTTTCAGAAAATTCTGTATTTTCATATTTTTTGGATGCAACATAAGTGGCATCGATATTTGAACTTTCTGAGACACTCATAGTGGATGTGTGAAGTAGTTTTTTGCGGTTGATTTTGCAATATTCACAGAGTTTTTCTGTCAATTTGATATTCACACTTTTAAATTTTTTGATGTCTCCATAATGCTTAACCATAGCGGCAGTGTTGATAACAGTTGATATTTTTTGTGTTATCTCATCAAAAATTTCTTTCTCTAAACCAAAATTTTCTTTTGTAATGTCACCTTTTAAAATGATAATTCTGTCATCCATAAAATTATCTAGTTCATTTTCAAAATAGAAATGCAAAGTATCGATTAATCTGTTTCTTGCGGATTTGTTGTTTTTGTCTCGAATGATACAATAGGCTTTTCCAGAGTCTTGTTTGATGAAATTGTATAAAATATGGCTTCCTACAAATCCGTTGCTGCCAAGTAATAAAATATTATTTTTATAATTGTGAGTAATGTTAGCATCTTTCAAGGTTTGCAAATTATTTTTTTGCAAGATTTTATTAATTTTTGTGTAATCAAAGTTGTCTAAACGCGAAGTTGATTTTTCCAATTTTGTATTTTCTGATAAAGCACGTACAGTTGGGTATTTAAACAAATTTGCATAGGGAATATTGATGTTATGTGACAACAAGGCAGTTTTAAATTTGATGGCGATTAATGAATCTACGCCACATTCAAAAACATTGTCATCAATTCCAATTTGCGTATGTAAAAATTGGTTCCAAGTGTCGCAAAGTAAAGCTTGGAAGTCATTTTTTGGTGCGACATAAGTTTGTTTTTCTGTTTTTGTAATTTTGTGTTTATCTAAATCTTTTTTATTGATTTTTCCATTTGCTGTAATTGGCATTTGGTCTAGTTTTATAATATATTTTGGTATCATATAAAGTGGTAATGATTTGGTTAATTCTTGACGAATATCAGCTATGTCAATGTCTGCAGTTGAAGTGAAAAATCCTACCAAATAATTGTCGTTTTCGTCTTGTTTGTAAATCACAGCGCTATTATCGATTTCAGGAATTTCCAAAAATTTATTTTCAATTTCAGATAATTCTACACGAAGTCCACGAATTTTGATTTGAAAGTCTTTTCTTCCAATGTACTCAATTTCGCCATTTTTGGTCCATTTTCCAATATCGCCTGATTGATACAACATGCCATTACCAAAAGGATTTTTGATAAAGGATTTTTTTGATAGTTCAGGTTGATTGATGTAACCGTTGGAAACACCATCACCTGCAATGCAAATTTCACCTTCAATGCCAATTGGGCATAGATTTAAATCTTTGTCTAGCAAATAGATTTGCGTATTGCAAAGAGGAGAACCAATATTAATTGTTGTATCAACTTTTTTTAAGCAACAACAAGCTGTAATTTCGCTTGGACCATATTGATTGTAAATATTGGCAGAAGTGTATTTCAAAATTTCTTGGTACAATTGTTGTGTTAAAGTTTCGCCACCAAGTTGAATACTTTTTAAATGTGACAGGCATTCTGCGGTATTTTTTTGCATTAGCAATAATTGCAATTTTGAAGGAGTTATTAGCATAAATTCTACTTGATACTGTTTGATTAAGTTACTCATCATGGTTGGAATTTTCGTTTCTTCGTCATTTGCTAATATCAAAGTTTTTCCGTTATAAAAGCTTGAAAAAACTTCAACGGCAAACATATCAAAAGAAATTGCGCAGGTACTCAAAAAGTTTTCGTAAGTATCTGTATGTAGGATTTTTTTATAGGATTCCATTAAATTTAGCATGCCTTGACGATGTAACTGAATTCCTTTTGGAGTTCCTGTAGAACCAGAGGTGTATACAACAGATAAAGTATCAGTTATTTTTGAGTTGATGTCCGGATTTTGCACATTATAATAATTCAAGTTTTCTTTATTTATAAAAACTGTATTTTCAAAATCTACTTTTTTTTGTTTGCTTTCTGTTATGAATAAACTAGATTTTGCATTTTTTAGCATAAATTCAATTCTATCTTTTGGCAAACTAGTATCAATTAGCATATAGCCAGCGCCGGCTTTTAATACGCCTAATAGACATATAATGGTTTCCAATGAACGAGGAAGCATAATTCCGATGATGTCATTTGGTTTAATATGATTTGATAGTAAATAATTGGCAAGTTGGTTTACTTTTTGGTTTAATTCTTGATAGGACATTTTCTCGTTTTCAAAAATGATAGCAGTTTTGTCTGGGTTTTTTTCTACATTTTCTTCAAAAATGGTTTGCAAATTTTTGGGACTATCATAAGGCAGTTTTGTGTCATTAAAATCGCATAAAATCTGATTTTTTTCTTCCTCTGACATCATTTCAATATTGGCTATTTTTGTTGTGATGTCATTTGTTGCTACTGTCAAAATTTTTAGGTAGCGATTTGCCAAATTTTGGATGAATTCTTCGCTAAATAATTTTGTGCAATATTCAAATCTTAAACTTAGAGTTTCCTTGTTTGGTATAATTTCCAAAGAAAAATCAAATTTGGAAATATTATTTTTAGCTGCAACATAAGTGGTTGAAATATCTTTAAAATTTAGTGTTGGTGCTCCCATATTTTGATAGATAAACATCGTATCAAATAATGGGCTTCGATTTGTGTTTTTTTGCAAATTTAATTTGTTTACAAGAAAATCAAAAGGATAATCTTGATGGTCAAAAGCATCCAAACATGTTTTTTTGATGTTATTTAAAAATGTTTTAAAAGATACACTTGATTTTATGTTAGCACGTAAAGGAAGTGAATTAACAAACATTCCAAAGACGTTTGAAAGTTCGGGTAGATTTCTGCCTGTAATAGGAGTACCAATAATAATGTCTTCTTGGTTTGTGTACTTGTAAAGCAAAACATAATAACTTGCTAGCAAGAACATATAAGGGGTGATTCCTAAATCTTTTGATAACTTGGAAATTTTATTTTTTAATTTTTTATCAATTTCAAAGTGATAGCTATTTCCTTCAAAACTTTGTGTGACAGGTCTTTCAAAGGTAGTTGGCATGTGCAAAATTGGTATTTCATCACAAAATTGGTCAAGCCAAAATTTTTCACTTTCTTTAAATTCGGATGACGCAAAATGTATTTTTTCCCATTCTGAAAAATCTGTATAAGTAATTGAATTGTTTTCTAAAGCACCACCATTGTATAATTTAGAAAGTTCCTCTAACAAAATACTAATGGATGTTCCATCACTAATGGAATGATGCATATCTAATAAAAGCGTCGCTTTTTCGTTGTTTTGAACAACAAGAGTTGCTCTGAATAAAGGCGCTTTGGCTAAGTTAAATGGTTTGATAAATTGTTTTAATAAATAGTCTGTATTACTACTTATGCTGTTTTGAATTTCTAATTTAAAATTAATATTTGGCGCTATTTTTTGCACAATAGCATCATTTTTAATTTCAAAATAAGTACGCAATGATTCATGTCTTTCGAATAAAGTTTCAAAACATGTTTTTAATTTTTCAATGTCAGGTATCGTACCAAAAACTAGTGCACCAGGACAGTTGTAAAGAGTCGATTCTTCGCCAGCTGCTTTTGAGGCGTAATAAATTCTTTTTTGTGCAGATGAAGCATCATAAAAATCTTGTATTTTTGCCTTTTCAATGGTTGTTTGAGTTGTTTCATAATTTGAAATATAATCAGATAAATCTGAAAGTATAGGGTGTTCAAAAATATCTTTTACAGATAATTCAATTTTTAATTTATGGTATATTTTGATACATAAATTAATTGCACTTAAAGAATCACCACCTAATTCAAAAAAAGATTGATTTATGCTAATTTTATCAATATGTAACAAAGTTGAGAGCAGATTGACTAGTAATTCATCAAATTCATTTCTAGGTTTTTTTATATCAATATCTGAATTTGTGAAAGTTGGCATTGGTAATTTTTTTCGATCAACTTTCCCGTTTGGTGTGTGGGGCATTGTATCCAATTTAACAAAAAATTGTGGTACCATATAATAAGGTAATTTTTTTTGTAGAATAGATTGAATTGTAGAGTTTTTGATGTTTTGACTTGCTGTATAATAGCAACACAAAAATTCATTATAATCGATAGATTTTTTTTTGGTTACAATACATTCTTTTATATTATCAATATGTAAAATGGAAGATTCAATTTCTTCAAGTTCAATTCTCAAACCTCTTAACTTCACTTGATGATCGATTCTACCCAAACAATTGATGGTTCCATCTATATTAAAAGAACCCAAATCACCTGTTTGATAAAGAAGAGATGTATTATCAAAAGGATTTGCGATAAAATTTTTATCTGTTAATAGAGCATTATTCAGATAACCTTTGCCAACTCCATTACCGCTAATACAAATTTCGCCAGTGACACCGATTGGACAAAGATTTTTGTATTTGTCTAAGATATAAATTTGTGTATTATTAAGGGGCTTTCCGATGGTCATTTTTTTCACGTTTGTTACATTTGTTAATGTGGAAAATATAGTTGTTTCACTTGGACCATATCCATTATACAATGTGATGTTTCCAAGAGTTTTTAATTCTTGTGCTAAGCTAATTGGAAATTGTTCACCAGCAAGTATAATGTATTTTAAATTCTTAAGATTGGATTTATCAGAAATATTTTCTAATAACAATTTCATTCGAGAAGGCGTTGTTTGAAGGATTTTTATATTTTCTTTTTTAATTAATTCATCTAATAATCGTGGAATCATTTGTTCGTCTTCATTTGCAATAACAAGTTTCAATCCTTTTTGCAATGAAATAATTGTTTCAAAAAACCAAATATCAAAACTGATAGTTGTAACTGAAACAATCGAATCATATTTTGGATGTGATAAATATTCTACTGTTTTATTACAATCATTTATTAAATTACTAATACCACGGTGTGTTAACATGACTCCTTTTGGGTTCCCTGTTGAGCCAGATGTATAAATGATATAAGCTAAATCATCCTCTTTTATTGAAACTTGTGGATTATTTGTGTTTTTGGAAAAACTATTAAAATATGTCAAGTTGACATTGGTGTAGTTTGTATCTAACTTAAAGTTTTGCATTACTTTAGAAGTAGATAGTAACAATTTTGCATGGCTATTTTTTAACATATAATGAATTCTTTCTGTTGGGTAATTAGGATCGATTGGAATGTAACAGTTTCCACTTTTTAATATTGCTAAAACAGAAATAATCATTTCAATAGAGCGGTTTAAAAGGATGCCAATAATAGAATTATTGGAAATTTGATTTTCTAATAGATACCACGCCAATTGATTCGCCTTCTCATTCAATTCACGATAAGTCAATTGTTGGTCTTCAAAAACAACGGCTATATTGTCAGGCGTTTTTTTGACTTGCTCCTCAAATAAATCCACGACAGTTTTGTCTTTTGGATAATCTACTGCAGTGTTATTAAATTCCACTAAAATTTTATGCTTTTCTTCAGGTGTAACAATTTCAATATTGCTGATTTCGATATCTTCTTTTTTCAAAACTTGTTTCATAATATGCATCAAACGTTTATGCATATTTTCGATATCGATATAATTATATTTGCTTGTTTTGTAATCATAAGCCACATTTAAAATACCGCGTTCATCCATGTCAAATAAATGGATGTCCACATCATCTGCTGTACAACCATTAAAAGACCAACGTGTATCATAAGGAATATTGCACTCATTGTTAGAACGCGTAATTTGATAAGACAAAACAAGGTTGTACAAATTGGGAATGGAAGCATCCTGTTTTCTTAAATCCTCTAAAATATTTTGGTATGGATATTTCTGATGGCGCAATAAGCCCATCGAATCTTTTGCAATGCTTGAAATAAAATCTGTAAAAAGATTCTGATTTTCAAGACAAATACGCAAAGGAGCGATGTTGATAAACATACCAGCTGTATTTTTTTCAGCGATATTAGAACGATTTAAAATTGGGGTTCCAATCACGAAATCACTAACATCGTTAATTTTTGAAACATAAATCGACAAAACTGCCATAAAAAAGTTGAAAACAGAAACAGAATGTTCTGTGCAATATTTCGTAATTTGCTCCATATCTTTTTGAGAAATCACAAACGAACTTCGATTTCCTTCACAAGAAAAATCATTAGAAGAATCTTTGGTTGATGGGATTGAAACAGCACTTGGAATGTCCTTAAATTTTTCCATCCAATAAGATTTATCCTTTTCAAATTTCTGACTTGCAAAATAATTTTCTTCGGACTCTAAATAGTTGGTGTACGAAAATTTTTTATTGCAACCATCGTTTTCGCGGTTTAATAAATTGGCATATTCGTGCATAATTTTTCGGCACAATAAACCAGATGTCCAAGCATCAGAAATCAAATGGTGCATTTTAATCACGTAGCCACCATGATTGTTTGGAAATCTAAAAATTGTAAATTCAAATAAACGTTCTTCAAAAATATTGGTTGGTTGATACAATATTTTTTCATCCAAATCAGCAACTTCTTCCTCACTTTTTAAATCCACAATATCCATATTGAATTCAGAAAATTCTTCGAAATATTGTTTTACCCCAGATGCCGTTTGCTTTAGACGAATGCGAAAACTATCGTTGTATTTTACAAAATTAAGAATCGCTTGTTTAAACAACTCAAAATCCAAAGCTTCATGAACGATAATACCACCACCAATATTATTAATACTTGTCCCACTGTAAAATTGTTCTGTCAGCAAAATTGATTTTTGCGGAGCACTTAAATCATATAATTTTTCCATTTTTACTTCCTCTTCAATAAATTTGTATACATCATATCGATAAAAAAAGAAAAAATCAATAGGATTAGGAAAAATAATTTAATTACGTATGAAAAACGAAAATTGGGAAAAAATAGAAATCGATAAAGGAGGACGTCTGCATGTATTATGAAGAAAAAAAGAAAAGTAAAGAAAAATTAATGTTGTATTGTTTCATGGTAATTATCATTGCATTATTGCTGATATTGATTTTAAAAATGGAAGTCAAAAATGAAACTACGACTGTAACTGGTTATAATGCAGAAAAAGTAAATAGGGAAGAACAATCCATAAATTCTACAAAAACGACGGAGAATCCGACAATTATTAATAAAATCCAAAATTCGGTTAATGCCATTGTTGGAATCTCAAAATTGAAACAAAGTGGAAGTTCGATTTTTGTTGGTCAAGCAGAGCAAAAGCTGGGACTTGGCAGTGGTGTAGTTATTACAGACAATGGTTATATTTTGACCAATCAACATGTGGCAGGCAACAAATACAGCAGTTGTTACGTCACTTTAGAAGACGGAAAAGTATATGATGGAAGTGTTGTTTGGTCAGACAGCAACATTGATTTAGCCATCGTCAAAATCAACAAAGCTAATTTGGAATATTTAGAATTGGGCGATTCGGATACCATTGGTTTGGCAGAAGATGTGTATGCCATTGGAAATCCGCTTGGCATGGATTTTCAAAAAACTGTCACAAAGGGAATTATCAGCAGTTTAAATCGCACCATTAAAATTGAAGGCGAAAAAGAAAATGTTTACATGGAAGATTTAATTCAAACAGATGCCACGATAAATGAAGGAAATAGCGGAGGTGCACTCATCAACCAACAAGGGCAATTAATTGGCATTAATTCTGTCAAAATAAGTGATGCAGAAGGAATCGGATTTGCAGTTCCAGTCAATATTGTCAAACCAATCATCAACAAACTCATAAATGAAGGAAAATTTGATGAAGCATGGCTTGGCATTTATGGTTATGATAAAGAAGCCATCAAATTTTTAGATTCCAATATTGAAATTGAAAGTGGAATTTATGTGGCGCAAGTAGCGCTAGATGGGCCACTTGCTAGTCTAGATATCAAAGAAGGCGACATTATCACTAAAGTCGACAACACTGAAATTAGCAAAATGAATGATTTAAAAAAATACATTTATGAAAAAAATCCAGAAGATGTGATTCAATTATTTGTGCAAAGAAATGGAAAAGAAAGCATTGTGGAAGTAAAATTATTAGCGAAACCTTAGAACCGTCAAGTAAAGCGAGAAATCGCAAAAAAACTTTGACAGAAATTTTTTTAAGTGATATAATACAACGGAAAAGAGGTAAAAATGACCAAAATATATTTAGAAAAAAACGTACTAGAAGCGGCAGAAGAAAGATTAGAAATTGTTTTTAATGAGTTTGACCAAGTCTATTTTAGTGTAAGTGGTGGAAAAGATAGTTCTGTTATGGTACAATTAGCCAACAGAGTTGCCAAACGAATGAACAAAAAATTTGATGTGATGTATATCGATTTTGAGGCACAGTATCGTTATACGATTGAACATATTGAAGTATTAAAACAATTGTCGCAAATACGAGATTTTTATCACATCACATTACCACTTGCTTTGCGAAATGCAGTTTCTGTCTTGCAACCAAAATGGATTTGCTGGGAGGAAGAAAGCAAACATCTGTGGGTAAGAGATATGCCAAAAGATAGTATTAATATTCACAATTGCCCTTTTCCATGGTTTAAAGTAGGAGAAGAATTTGAGGAATTTATTTTACAATTTGGAGATTGGTATCAAAAAAAATATGGCGGAAGAATAGCTTGTGGAGTAGGAATTCGAACGGATGAAAGCTTGAACCGTTTTCGAACCATTGCTATGTTGAATCGAAAAGTCATGTTCAAAGATTATCATTGGACAACTCAATTAAAACTTCATGAAAAGCCATTAAATGTTTATAATTTTTATCCCATCTATGATTGGGCAGTAGAAGACATTTGGGGAGCTGTTAGTCAGTTGGATTTTCAATTCAATTATATTTATGAATTGATGTATAAAAATGGTTTGAGTATTTATGAACAAAGGCTTTGCCAGCCATATGGAGATGACCAAAAAAATGGTTTAAATCAATTTAAAGCATTAGAATATGATACCTGGTCCAAAGTTCTAAATCGTGTTAATCGGCGTCAACTTTGGAAATATTTATTGCAAAACAACGGCGCTTGGCAACATTCGTTCCTGCAAGCCAGCTTTTATGTCTTGGCAGGAATATACCGTGTTTTTGCTAGAAAGTATCGGAATTTATAACCGAGATTTGATGTTGCATTATTATCGAAAAATTAAAAAATTTATGATTTGGCACAAAAATAAAAAAGGAATTGATTTACAAGATATACCAGAAACAGTGGATTGCAAATTGGAAAATCAGAAAAAAGCAATTTCGTGGCGCAGAATTGCCAGAGCCATTGAAAAAAATGATTTTTATTTAAAAAGATTATCTTTCGGGCAGACCAAAACAGATGACAAACAATTACTAGAACTCATTCACAAGTGGGACAATTTACTGGATCAATCAACAGTGACAGATGACAAAACATTACAAAAAATTATCGAAGAAAATTCGGTATAAAATAAGGAGAAGAAATATGATTATTAA
Organism: uncultured Clostridia bacterium; assembly: GCA_947649935.1. Taxonomy (GTDB): domain Bacteria; phylum Bacillota; class Clostridia; order TANB77; family CAG-508; genus Scatovivens. Next base: position 40,290 of record CANSTR010000006.1, on the reverse strand, counting down.
AATGAATAATAAAGAAGAAAAATTTTATTTGTACATGGGCAAATTTTTTGGTTCGAGAGTTGTCGAAAGACAGACCAATGACAGAATTTACGATGATGACAGCAAAGACTGGTATTTATACATAGAAGATGAAAAAGTAAAGGCGTTTGTGTCAGTTAGTAAGAATGTCATCAAAAATGTTTATACAACCAAAGATGAATATTTGGAAAAAGTATTGAACAAAATCAAAAAAGAAATGCCAATCACTTATAGTACAGTCACAAATTTCTATACAGAAATTTACGAAAAATGTGGTTTTATCATTGACCAAGGACAAGCCTATAAGAATTTTGTTACGATTTATGGGGAGCAAAAAGAAAGCTAAGAAAGGAAGTATAAATGAAAGAAAAAGACGAAATAGAATTTCCAGTATTAAATGTAAAAATGGTCGATATTGACAAAGTAATTGCCAATGATTATAATCCAAACAAAGTAGCTCCGCCAGAAATGCAGTTGTTAAAACATTCCATTGAGGAAGATGGCTACACACAACCAATTGTAACATATTATGATAAAGAAAGAGATATTTACATTGTTGTGGATGGTTTCCACCGTTATCGTTGTGCAAAAGAATATTTCAATTTGAAACAAATTCCGATTGTTACGATTGACAAAGATTTAGAAAATCGTATGGCAAGTACGATTCGCCATAACCGAGCAAGAGGAACGCACCAAATTATTGATATGTCCCATATTGTGCTAACATTAACAGACAATGGCTGGTCTGAAAGTGAAATATCAAAACATTTAGGAATGGAGTTAGATGAAATCATTCGCTTAAAGCAAATTACAGGTTTGAAAGATATGTTTGCCAACCACAAATTTAGCAAAGCATGGAATGATTTAGAAGAGAATATTTTTAAAAAAGATTAAAAATCGAACTACTGAGGATTCCGCGGTAGTTCAAAATAAGCATAAATCAAGGAGGACACCTCCTTTTTTTACAACTTAGATACATTTTTTGGTTATCATAAGATAGGGTGAAAAAATGAATAAAATTTTGATTGTGGAAGATGAGCAGGCAATTCGTGAATTAATCAAAATTACGTTGGATTCACAAGGGTGTAACTGCCAAGTTGCCGAAGATGGAGAAATAGCTGCTGATTTAATCGAACAGGAAAATTACGATTTAATCTTGCTAGACATCATGCTTCCCAAGGTAGATGGATACGAATTGCTAGAATATATTAGGCAAACAAAATACGAAATTCCTGTTATTTTTATAACTGCAAAAAGTCAGACGAAAGATAAAATAAAAGGTTTGAAACAAGGCGCTGATGATTATATCACCAAGCCATTTGAAATAGAAGAATTGACTGCCCGAGTAGAAGCAGTTTTAAGACGTTATCACAAAACAACAGATAAAATTGAAATCGGAAATGTCACAATTCAGGTGGTGGCAAGAAGTGTCAAAAAAGAAAATCAAGAGATTGATTTGACGCCAAAAGAATTTGACTTGTTGTTACTACTGGTTCAAAACAAAAATATGGCACTTTATCGCGAAGTGATTTTTGAAAAAGTGTGGGGCGAAGAAATGGAATTTGAAACACGAACCCTGGATTTGCATATTCAGAGATTGCGAAAGAAACTGGATTGGAAAGACAAAATAAAAACTGTTTATCGAATCGGATATAGGCTAGAGGTGTGAAATGAAGTTTTGGGTGAAGTTGGATTTGAGTATTTTGGTGATGATTTCGATGATTTTGTCGTGCAGTCGATTTCTGATGATTAGGCAAAATTTTATGAATTCCATTGAAAGAACAGCGAGCCAAAGTGTGAATCAAAATCTGCTGGAAAGGTATCATTTGGAAAGTAATATGGTGGATGCTATTATCAGAGGCGAGGAAATGACGAGCGAAAAAATCATAGAATCGATTGAAGATTTATATGGCTACATGGAAAGTCATTCAGAAAAAGTGGCATTGTACGACGAAAACCACGAGAAAATTTTTTCGAACTTTGATAAAATGCATGGGATTGAATTAGACGAACTTTTTAACCAAGAAACAGATATGTATGTTTTGCGAAAATTAGAAAATCAGCATTATTTATTTTTTTCTTCCTATTGGTCTGTGAATAATGAAATGATTTATATCATTCATATTTATGATGTAACAGCAGTTTATAAAGAAAGAGATAGGCAAATGTTAGACACCATTGTGGCAGATGTGATTATCTTGAGCGTAGCTTCGATTTTTATTTCGATTTTCTCGCTGCTTTTGACTAGACCAATTCACCAATTAAATGAAGCAAGCAAAAAAATTGCGTCAGGGCAAATTCATGAAAGAGTAAGCGTCAAAAGCAAAGATGAAATTGGCGAGTTGGCGAACAGTTTTAACCAAATGGCAGAGCAAATTGAACATAAAATCAATTCCTTAAGTCTTTCCATTCAGCAAAAAAGTGATTTTATGAATGGATTTACACATGAATTAAAAACGCCAATGACAGCCATTATGGGTTACGCCGACTTACTGCGTTTCAAAAAATGCGATGAAGAAGTAACAAGCAAGGCATTGAATTATATTTATTCCGAGGCAAAAAGATTGGAGATGCTTTCCCAAAAATTAATGTGTTTGATGTCTTTGTCAGAAGAACGAATTGAGCTAGAAAAGATTGCGATACAAGACTTTTTGGAGAAAGTTTCGCAAAAAATTGTATTAGATGAATACGAATTAAAATTAGAAATCGAGCCAGCAATTGTGAAAGCAGATAAGGAATTGCTAGAAGTTGTGATTCGAAATTTGGTGGAAAATAGCAGAAAAGCGGAGCCGAAAGAAAGGTTTATTTTAGTGGAAGGGAAACGTGTTGGCGAAAAGCAATATCGCATTTCGGTAATTGATACAGGAAAAGGAATTCCCAAGGAGCATGTAGAAAGAGTTACTGAGGATTTTTATATGGTAGATAAATCGCGTAGCAGACAAAATGGCGGAAGTGGTATTGGACTTTCTTTGTGCCAAAAAATTTTGGAGCAACATCATACGAAATTGAGCATTGGAAGCGAAGAAAATCAAGGAACAACCGTATCTTTTGTTTTGGAGGTGGCGGAACATGAAAACTAAAATAAAAAACGGAATGATTTATTTTGCCGTTTTCCTGATGCTGATTTTTTCGTTTCAAATGCCACAGATTTTGTTTGAAATGGAAGATGCCAGCTGTTCTAAAATGATTTTTAAAAGGGAAAAAGCGAGCGGTAAACTGGATGTGCAAGCAGAAAATATTTATTTGGTCAAAGCTATTCACGATATGAAAGAGGGAAAATTTATGGTGAAAATTACGCCATACAAAGAAGTAGAGGTTGTAGAAAAAACGTCTAATCAGGCGATTTCGTATGTGAAACAAGGGGAAGATACGCAGGTGAAACAAGAAATGGAAAAAATGCAAAAACTTGGCATTTTAAAAAAAGCAGAATGGAAGGAAGATTCGCCAATGATACAGACGGAGAAATGGTATCGTAAAGACGAAGTAAATTACCAGACAAACATTTTTACTAAGGGAGAAATTTTTGCAGAAATCGAAAGCAAAATGGGAAAGTGCATGACGTTTTCATTTCCCAAAGACATGCTAGCAGATTTAGAAAAACAGGAAATTATGCAAAATTACATTCAATATTTGGATTTATATATTGTGGATGATTGGCAATTTGAAAATGGAAAAATGGTTTCTCAAAAAGCACAATTGGAAGTGATTTTGGTTATGAATGAGAAATATTGTACATTGGAAATTGGTATTATGAATGAGCCTAGAAATACAGTCGTTGAATATTGGGGCGGTAGTGATTAGATACAAGCTAGATACAAGTTTCATACAAATTCGATACAAGCTTACGCTATCATAAAATGTAGTGAGGAGGTAAGTATGGAATTTGTTGCAAATGAGGGAAAAAAGGTACAGATTGAAGTAGACGGAGAAATTTATTTAAGGCATGCGATTAAAACGAGATTTGTGAAGCAGGGTGACGATTATATGCAACTTTTTAGAGAATACGTAAGTCCATTGTATCAAGAGGGTGATATTGTTTCGAGCAGTGAAAAAATCATTGCGCTTTGCCAAAATCGTGTAGTTAGAAGGGATGATATCAAAATTGGTTGGCTGGCAAAGTTTTTGGCAAAGTTTGCAAGTCAGCAAAATCGAGGTGGTTATGGTGTTGGCATGCCGATTAATATGCAGTATGCAATGAATAAAGTTGGTGTTTTGCGTGTTTTGGTGGCGAGCATCGCGAGTGGAATTACTAAGTTGTTTGGCATAAAAGGTGTGTTTTATCAGATTGTGGGACAAGAAGTGGCGGGCTTGGATGGATTTTATGACGGAGCGTGGGAGCAATATCACGATATTGGAATTGAAATACCGGAAAATCCGAATGAAGTTTGCAATGAAATCAAAGAAAAATTGGGTATTAGCATGATGATTGTGGATTCCAATGATTTTGGTCAAGAAATTTTAGGAAAATCAGAGGATATTGTGCTAGATGAAGCGCATTTGAAACAATTGATAAAAGACAATCCAGCAGGTCAAGGTAGGCAACAAACGCCACTTATTTTGATTCGAAAAAAAAACGGAGAAAGAGATGTAGAATGATGAGGAAGAAAAGAATTTTGCGAAGAGTTATCTTTTTAAGCATGATGATTATAATCATGATAGTGTGTACAAAGAAACTGCATAAGGCTGATTTTTCGGAGCATGTTGAAGAGGATTATCAGGAAGTAGCGGAAAATCTAGTTGTGGAAAAAGAGCCAAAAGAAATCAATGATTGGAGATTAACGCTAGTAAATTATGAAAATGTTCTTCCAGAAAATTATGAAATGGAATTGGTCAACATTGACAAAATCAGAAAAATTGATGCAAGAGTGTTTGACGAATTGCATCAAATGTTGGAGCACATGAAACAAGACGGAATTACGAATGTGTGGGTACAATCTGCGTACAGAAGTGTAGAAAGGCAGGAGGATTTGTTTGAGAGAAAAATAAAGGAGTATATGGAGCAAGGAAATACGAGAGAACAGGCGGAAATATTAGCACTTCAAGCCATCAACAAGCCGGGCACAAGTGAGCATAATTTGGGGCTGGCGGTCGATTTTAATTATGTGAAAGGAGATTTTGATACCACAAAAGGTTTTGCATGGCTGATGGAACATGCGCAGGAGTATGGATTTGTGCTACGTTATGGCAAAGAAAAAGAGGCGATTACAAAAGTCGAATATGAGCCGTGGCATTGGCGTTATGTGGGCAAAGAGCATGCTGTGAAAATGAATGAGTTGGGGATGTGTTTGGAGGAATATGTACAATATTTGAGACAGCAGAGTTAATGGTGAACAATGAAATGAAAGATAGATGTAGGGGCGATTAGCAATCGCCTGTTCTATGAAGACATTTCTAAAATTATTCAAAATGAATATAAATGATAGAAAAATTTTAGGAAAGTTCTCTGTGGTCACGGACGTCTGATAGACGCCCCTACAAAATATTGGTTGTGATTTCAACATAAAAAGGATTGGTAGCAAAGAGAAAAATGCTACCAGTTCTTTTTATGTCAAATAATTCTTAATCTTTTCTTAAAATACAGGAAAAACACTTATCAAATCAATCTTTTTATGATATAAGTAAAATAACAAATAAAAACCAAAAATTAATCTTACAAATTTGTAAGGTTCCTGTAAGAAACTTAAATAGTAAAAAAGCAAAAAAATTGATAGAATAGAAAAGTAAAGGAGCGTATATGAAAAAGAGAAAAATTTTGGAAGAAGGAATGAATTTATTTTGGTTGTTTATTTTAGGAAGTGTCATTGGTTATGTTTATGAAATGATTGTTGTGTTGTTTCAAAAGGGGCATTTTGAGTCAAGGCAAGGGCTAATTTATGGACCATTTACACCGGTATATGGTATCGGAATATTGATTTATTATGCAACTTTAAAAATAGTGAAAACGCGTAACAAACCCAAAGTATTTTTGATTACCATGTTGCTTGGCGGCGTCACGGAATATCTATGTTCGTTAGTTCAACAAAAAGCATTTGGCACGATATCCTGGGATTATTCGTATTTGAAATTTAACTTAGCAGGAAGGACGAGCTTGCTACATTGCACCTATTGGGGAATTGCAGGCGTTTTGTATGTGACTTTTGTGGAGCCGAAAATCGAGCAGTGGAAAATTGCAATGCCGAGAAAAAGCATGAAAATTGTGACAAGTTTTGTTTTGGTTGGCATGATTTTGGATATTAATATTTCTTGCATGGCAGCGTATAGGCAGTCAGAAAGAGTCAGAAATATCGCGCCACAAAGTGATTTGGATTTGTTTTTAGATGAGCATTATCCAAATGAAGTGATGGATGAAATTTTTGCGAACAAAAAGTTAGCCTATTAAGGAAGGGGAATTAGCATGTTTCATATTTTAATTGTGGAAGACGATGAGGAAATTCGTGAAGAATTGAAAGTTCTGTTGGAAAATAGTGGATATGAAGTGAGTGCGATTCTAAACTTTGAAGAAGTGGCGCAGCAAATTTTGGAGCTCAATTCGCATCTTGTTTTGTTAGATGTCAATTTGCCAGGCAAAAATGGATACGAAATTTGCCGAAAAGTTCGTGCAAAATCCAAAGTTCCGATTATTTTTGTAACCAGTAGAAACCAAGCTATGGAAGAATTAAATGGCTTAATGCTAGGTGCTGACGATTATATCGAAAAGCCATACGATGTGCCAATTTTGCTAGCAAGGATACAGAATTTGCTGAATCGTATTTACCCAAAAGAAGAAAAGGAAAGCAAAATCACGTATCGAAATGTCACATTGGATATTTTGAAATCTGCTATTTTGCGTGACAAAAAAGAGATTGACTTAACCAAAACAGAATTGAAAACTTTGTATTATTTATTCAAAAATCAAAATCAAATTGTGCCACGCGAGAAAATCATTGATTACTTGTGGGACAATGGCGTATACGCAGACGACAACAGCTTGAGCGTGATTATCACGCGTTTGCGAGAAAAATTGAAAGATTTAGGCGTGGAAAATTTGATTGAAACAAAGAGAGGGCAAGGATACAAAATATGAATTTCGGAGATTGTCTAAAAGACAATATTGGCAAGCTATTAAGTTGGTTAATTTTTAGTTTGGTAATGTTTGCCTATTTCAAAGCAATGCAAGTAAACGCCAATGTTATCGTCATTACGCTGGTTGTTTTATGGGCGTTTTTAGGGTTTCGATTTTTGATTTTCTTCTGGGAGAAAAATCGTTATTTTGCGAATTTGAATCAAATGCTAGAACATTTACCGGAAAAATATTTGCTTTCAGAAGTGATGGAAAAACCGAGAAATGCAGAAGATTTGGCGTATTATCGTATGTTGAAACGAATCAACAAATCCATGCTAGAAAATGTAACCAAGGCGCGAATGGCGCAAAAAGCGTATAAAGAATACATCGAAAGTTGGGTGCATGAAATCAAAATTCCGATTACGACTGTCAAATTGCTTTGTCAAAATCACCCATCACAGACGAGTGAGAAAATTGATGAGCAAATGGAAGAAATCAATCATTTTGTGGAACAGGCGCTTTTTTATGCAAGACTTGATTCAGTGTCAAATGATTTTTTCATACGTGAGGTCAATTTGGAAGAAGTGGTCAGAGAAGTGCTGGCGCGTCATAAAAAACTGATGATTCAAAATCACATGAAAGTGGATTTGAAAAATTGTGATGTTTTTATTTATACAGATGAAAAATGGCTGGCTTTTATTTTGCATCAAATTTTGATAAACAGTGTGCAATACAAAAAAGAAGACGGCGCCCAAATCCAAATTGAAGTCCAAGAAAATAAAGAAAATGTTAAATTAATCATTCAAGATAATGGCATTGGCATAAAAATAAGCGAAATTGGCAGAATATTTGACAAAGGTTTCACAGGAACCAATGGCAGAAAAACAAAAAAATCTACAGGGATTGGCTTGTACTTATGCAAGCGATTATGCGAAGAATTGGCGATGACGCTTGAGGTGCAAAGCCAAGAAAATGAATATACCAAAATGAGTATCATCATTCCGAGAGATAAAAAAGAAATCTTACAAAATTGTAAGGTTTAAGCAAATGATTTCTATATGAAATGCTGAAAAATTAAGGTATACTTAATTTAGTCATAGAAAATATGACAAGCAAATTTAGAAGGAGTGATGATTTTGAAAAAAATTTTGAAAGTGGAGCAAATCCAGAAATATTATGGCAACAAAGATAATCTCACAAAAGCCATTGATGACATTAGCTTTGAGGTAGAAGAAGGCGAATTTATTGGTATAATGGGCGCCAGTGGGAGTGGAAAAACAACGCTTTTGAACGCGATTTCCACGATTGATACCGTAAGCAGTGGACATATTTATTTGGAAGACCAAGATATTACGGAAATCAAAGAAGAGGAAATTGCACAGTTTAGAAGAAAAAATTTGGGGTTCATTTTTCAGGATTTTAACTTGTTAGATACCTTAACCATTGAGGAAAACATCGCGTTGATTTTGACGATTAACAAAGTGCCAGAAAAAGAAATTGATGAGAAAATTTTAGAGATTGCCAAAAAACTTGATATCGAAAATATCTTGCAAAAATTTCCTTACCAAGTATCTGGCGGGCAAAAGCAACGATGCGCTGCTTGTCGCGCGATTATCAATCAGCCTAAAATTATTTTGGCAGATGAGCCAACTGGAAGTTTAGATAGCAAGGCAGCTAGACAATTATTAGAAATTATGGAAGACATGAACCGTACCATGAAAGCAACCATTTTGATGGTAACCCATGATCCAGTATCGGCCAGTTACTGCAATAAAATTTTATTTTTGAAGGATGGGAAGATTTTTAATCGCATCGAAAAAGGCGAGAAAAACAGAAATACTTTTTACAGCGAAATCTTGGATGTGTTAGCACTTCTAGGAGGTGATGCACGAGATGTTAGGTAAATTATCAATCAGAAACGCAAAAAGGCAAGCCAAAGATTATATGATTTATTTCATCACCGTCATTTTGTCAGCAGCGTTGATGTTTAGTTTCAACTCAATTGCTGCATCAAAAGACATTAGCGAGTTATCCAGCTACATGAATGAATTTGGGAAAGCCATTACAGGTATCAGCATTTTAATTATTTTTGTGATGGCATGGCTGATTCATTATACCATGAAATTTATGCTAGAAAAAAGAAGCAAGGAATTTGGAACTTACCAAATTCTGGGCATTGAGAAAAAAGATATTGCAAACATGTTTACTTTAGAAAATTTGGTAATTGGAATAGTCGCTTTTGGCATTGGAATTTTGGCAGGAGTATTTTTGTATCAAGTATTTACATCGATTATTATGAATTTATTTCAGCAACCATACCAAATCAAAATAACATTTGACCCAAAGGCAGTAGGGAAAACAGCGATTTACTTTTTTGGCATTTTTATAATTGTGCTACTTAATTGCAGAAGAAAAATTCAAAAAACAAAAGTGTATGATTTATTGTATGCTACCAAACAAAATGAAAATACGATGATTCAAAAGTCAAGAGGAAATGTTTTTCTATTCATATTATCATTTGTTTTATTTGGAATAGCACTGTTTTTAAATCATCATGAATTTTCGTCAGAAACAGAGATGAAGCCTAGAAATGTGTTTTTTGCAATAGTTTTAGCAATTGTAGGAATTTACTTATTTTATATTAGCATTTCAAGTTTTATCGTAAAACGATATTTAGAAAATAAAACAAAAAAGTACCAAAAAACAAATTTATTTTTGTACCGAAATTTGACTTCCAAAATTAACACTATGAGTTTGACGATGGGCACAATAGCCATGATGTTTATCATCATATTAATTGGCGGAAATGTCGCACTTTTGATGAACAATATGCTAAACAACGAAATTGAAATGGGCTATCCATTTGAAATTATGGTAAGTTCGCCAGATGGTGATTTTTCGCAATATAAAGAATATATTGAAAAAAATGCACAAGTCAAACAAATGTATGAATATCAAACTTATTATGACGGAAATCTTTATTACATGGGACTGAGCGATTACAATCATTTAAGAAAAATGTTGGGACATGAAACGGTAGATTTAAACGATGACGAAGTCATAATTCATTGTCTGCGAACCTTAAAAAAGAAGTACGAAGACCAAGTCAAACAAAAAGGCGAAACTACGATTGGGGATAAAAAAGTCAAAATAAAAGAAGTTAGAACAGAGAATTTTGGGCAACTTTCCTTTAATGGAGACCGTTTTATTTTTGTTGTGCCAGACAGTCTTGTAGATACCGTAAAAGCGGAGCAAGAAAGAATTTGTAAGGGCACTGACAATTTCGATTACAACAGCAACGATTTTGGTTACCGCTTAGTTGTTACCACAGAAGAAAGCACAGACGAAACATTTTACGATGAGTTGTGTGAATTTATTATGACAAAAGAAATACCAATGACACAAGAAATTGCTGGTGAAGAGCAAACATTTAATGTTTCTATCTCTCTTGGAAATGTCATGACAAAAGGAAAAAGAATGTCTGTAACAAAAAGTTTTTATACAATGGTATCCTTTTTAGCCTTTTATGTAGCGTTAATTTTCGTCATGGCGACTGCGACACTTTTGGCTATTCAGCAACTAAGCGATTCAGAAAAATATAAATATCGTTATGCTTTGTTAAGAAAATTAGGGGTAGACGAATTAACGATTAATAAAACCATTTTAAAACAGCTATTTTACTATTTTGCCTTGCCGATGTTAATTCCATTTGTGATGAGCATTCCAGCAATATTAAGCATTGCCATTCCATTCAAGATTGCTGTTTCAATGGCAGAAGTTTGGCAAAATATAGTCAGCATTTATAGCTTATTTATGATGGTATATGGCATTTATTTTGTAGCAACAGATGTACAATTTATCAGAAATATTGAATCCGTTTAAAAAAAGTGGTAAAATAGAAAGTGAAGAAAGGGATGAAGTAAAAAATGAAGCAAATCTATATTGTTTTAACACATACAGGAACGACCTTATCCAAAATTATCAGAAGTTGTACCAAAGATGAATTTTCCCATAGTTCCATTTCGTTAGATAGGGAACTAAAAGAAATGTATAGTTTTGGAAGGTTAAATCCGTATAATCCATTTTGGGGTGGATTTGTACACGAAGGGATTGACTGCGGAACTTTCAAACGCTTCCAGGCAACGTGGGCGAATGTGTACGCTTTAACAGTGGAAGATGAGCAATATCAGCAAATTCAATCCATCATCCATTACATAGAAGCAACCAAAGCGTTGCACAACTTTAACGTAATTGGTTTATTTGCTGTAGGAATCCACAAAAGAATTCATTCTGACCATGCTTTTTATTGTGCCGAATTTGTTAAATATGTATTAGAACAAGCTGGAATTGGAACCAATTTGCCAGAATTGATTCGACCAGAAAGCTTTAAACAACTTGCTAACATCAAACTGGTATACCAAGGAAAACTGAAAGATTACAAAGTAGAAAAAGGAAAGGTTTTAGAAAGAATTATGAATGGTAGAAGGAGAGAAGTGATTGTATGAAACAAAAAAAGAGCATAAATATTTTCAAAAAAATAGCAACCATTTTGGTTTTGATTGTGATGATTGGCATGATTGTTTATTTATTTCCTGTGATGAAAAATTTGTCTTCTTTAGAGGGACAAGAAGCCTTTAAGGCAAAAGTGGAAAGTTCTGGTATGATGGGAATGTTAACATTATTTGGCTTGCAAGTTGCACAAATTTTTCTCATCATTGTGCCAGGAGAACCGCTTGAGATTTTAGCAGGAATGTGTTATGGAGCTTGGGGTGGAACCGTCTTTATTATGGCATCTGCGTGCATCATATCAGTGATGATTTTTGGAATGGTCCGAAAATTTGGTCGAAAATTTGTGTGCAGTTTTTGTGATGAAAAAAAGGTAGCTAAAATTGAAAATAGCAAACTTTTTCAAAATCCGAAAAAAATCGAAAGAATTATGCTGATTTGTTTTCTTGTTCCAGGAATGCCAAAAGATTTGCTAGTATATGTAGCAGGCTTGCTTCCGATAAAACCAATTCGCTTTATCCTAATTTCCACCTTTGCACGTTTTCCGTCCGTGATTTCGTCCACATTAGCGGGAGCCAATTTGGCAGTTGGTGATTGGAAAATGGGACTCATTTTGTACGGAATTGTTTTAATTTTAGTTGTCATTCTTATCCTAATTATAAATCGTTTTGATAAAGAAAAAGTGGCAAAAGATATTTTAAAAACAGTCAATGAAAAATAAGAAGATACAGAGAGTGCAATTTTAAAAATTGTACTTTTCGTCTATTGGAATCTATTGACAAAACTCCCTTTTTATAGTATAATAAAAATATCTAGATGTTTAGCAATTTATAAGCATTCTAGAGAAAATATATATAAAAGGAGAGTTAAATATGAAGTTAAAAAAATTAATTGCTATTTTTTTACTTGCAGTGCTTTTTGTTGCACAATTTAGTTGGATTCATGTAGAAGCAGCAGGAAGTGGAGTGGAAGCCAATTTCCATTATGAACAACTTGGGGCGGAGGCAAAAAAAATATACCAAGCAATGTACAATATGTACACAAAAGGTGTATTCAAAACAGGAACACAAGGCTATGACCTTGTAGACAATGGATTTTTTACAGAAGACGAAATCAAAGAATATGAGAAAGGAAACACAACATTGACTTCAGCGATGAATGCTGCAAGATACGCTTTTTATGCAGACTATCCTGAAATTTTTTATGTGAATTTCCAAAAACTTAGTATCAGAACGACAAAGGATGCAGATAACAAATATCATGCCTATATTGGTTCTGGAAGATTTGCTAATTACTACACAGATGGCTTTACTAGCCAAGCTGAAGTAGACACAGCAATTGGTGAATTTAATAGCCGTGTGAATGAAATTGCTGAAAAAGCAAAAAATATGGAAGTAGAAGTAAATCAAAACAAGACAGCAGAACAAATCAAATTTGTTCACAATGAAATTATTTATAATACAGGTTACAGATTAGAAACTGATTGTAAGGCAGGAAATGAGGAATTTATTTCTACACCTTATGGTGCTCTTGTAAAAAAAGAAGCAGTATGCGAAGGATATGCAAGAGCATTCAAAACAGTTTTAGATAAAGTAGGAATTAACAGTATTCTTGTACAAGGAACTCATCAAAATGAGGGTTCGGCAGCAGTTCCTCATATGTGGAATTATGTTGAAATTGAAAAATCGACAGTAGCTAGAACAGGAGAAAAGGTTTGGTATGCAGTAGACTGTACACTAGATGATCCATTTTTAAGAAACCCACATATTGATACAACCCAACCAGAATATAATCCAGGAGACGATATCACAGAAGGATTTGAAAACACAAGATATTGTTTAGTGGGAACAGAAACAATGAATAAAGAACATGTTGTTTTAGAATCAGTTGAAGCAGCAGGATTTTATGTGTTCAGATATCCAGAGTTATATTCAGAAGACTATGGAATTGATAATGTAACAAATGTTAATGGATTGTTAGTAAAATTCAAACAGGAAGGAACTGAAACAGAAGAATACAAAGCAGGAGATTTTTATATCAGTTATAACAATAAGGGATATGCAGAAGCAGTAAAAGAAGGAAAATATATCTTGATGAAATATCATGAATATAGACCAGGAGATGATATATGGATTGAAGGCAAGTGGGGTTATATGAATCCAGAATTATATGCACCAGGAGCCTTTCAAGATTATGGAGATCATATTTATATTATCGTTGCAAATGGAGAATATGTTGAATTTGCTGTAACGACATTAGCACCAAGTGAAGGGCTAGCAGGTTATACGTATCAAGGTGACGAATCTGACTTTGTAGCACAATCAGGAAAATTATACAATCCAAATGGAATTTATAAAAGTAAGCCATACATTAAAAAACAAACACCAGCACCAACAGCAACACTTTCAGTTGGACCTACTTATCATGTAGATGTTACTTATGATGATGATTTAGTGTTAGCAGAAGGAGCAACAGAAGTAGGTTATACATTAGATTCAACAGGACCAACAGGAGCAGATAAGGCAGAAATAACAAATTTTGTATTTGACGGAAAAAATCGAGTAACATTTGATTTGAAATTCAGTAAAATGTGGGCTGACGATGGAGCAACGTACCATATTTATTTAACAGGTCTAGTTGGAAAAAATAGTGGAAAAGCACCAATGGAAATAAGCTATGGAGCTGTTAATACAATAGCATGTTCATTTAGCATGAATAAAGCAAAAAATTGGGAAGTATTTGGTACACCAACTCTTCTTGAAAATGAAGACCTTTCAATGAATGGTTGGCAAACAAGTGATGGGGAAGCAGTTTCTGACAAATTAAAAAGTAGAATTGCTTTAGTAACAACAAGAACAACAAAAACTGAAAGAGAAACAATGAATAACTTAATGGAAAATGAGTTAGGTGGTCAAGAATTAGTAACAAGTGAAACATATAATATTTCGTTAAATGTATGTAAGAAATATGTTGTAAAAACTGGTCATAGACTAAGAATATCTTTAGGATTTCCAGCAGGATATGGACCAGAAGATGCAGGAGTTACTTTTAAGGCATATCACTTTAAAAGAGATAGCGCAGGAAATGTTACAGGAGTAGAAGAAATTCCTTGTGTGGTAACACAATATGGATTGGTTGTAACTTGTGATTCTTTTAGTCCATTTGCGATTGCAGTTGTGGAAAATGATGGAACTGTACCAGTCAATAAATCAATTGTTGTATCAGCTACAGATGGTGGTAATATTGAAGGAGCCAATCGAGAAGAAGGAAATATTGTTACTCTTGCAGAAGGTGGTTCAAAAACATTGAATGTAAGACCAGATGCTGGTTATGAAATCGAAACTATTACAGTTTGTGGAAAACAAGTTGATGTAACAAACAAAGATGCAATGGATATTACTGTAAATTACAGTGATGTAACTTCTGAGAATTGTATTGCTGAAGCAACATTTGTTGCAAAATCAGTAGTGCAAGAAGAAGCTGCTAGAGGTGAAACAGTTGTTGTTCCTCCAACACTTGTAGATGTAGACACGCCAACAACAGCAAGTTTTGCAACTGTCATTGAAAAAACAACAGAAACAGCTATTCATCCAGGTGATGAAGTGGAATTGAATGTAAAAATTCAAAACTTGAAAAATATTAAAGAAGGTTTGATTGCCTTAACAGGTCAATTGGAATATGATAACAGCATTTTGGAAAATCTAACCATAGCAGAATCAACAGATGGTTGGGAAATTGGTAAAAATGGATTTAATGAAACCAATTTAAAATTTGTGATTGATAACGGTAAATATGTCAATAAAGATAGCTCTATTTTCAAAATAAAATTTAGAGTAAAAGACAGTGTAACAGATGGAATCAATCCAGTTCAAACATTGGTTAAAGTAAAAGACATTGTAGCAAGTGATGGAGAAAATGATATTTCTACGAGTAATGCTGAATTAGCAGTAGAAATTCAACCAACTCCTACAGAACTTACATCCGATGTTTATACAGTAGAAGATGGTTTTGTTTCAAGAATTCCTGCAGGAACGACAGTTGCTGTATTTAAAACAAATGTGAAAACAAATCAAGCATTAGTGATTAAAGATAAAGCAGGAAATGTGCTTGGAGAAGATAGCGTTTTAGCAACAGGTATGACATTAGAAGTAGGTAAAACGAAAAATTATACATTAATCGTAATTGCAGATGTGGATGGAAATGGAGAAGTGACAGTAACGGACCTTGCAAAAATCAAATTGCATTTGATTGAAAAAGAGTTATTGACAGGAAATGCATTCAAAGCTGCCGATATCAAAGATGATAATCAAATCACGATAACAGATTTAGCACAACTTAAGTTAATGTTGATTAAATAAAACTAAAGGAGAAGCTATGAAAAAAATTGTAAAAATAGGATTGATTTTATTAAGTGTAATGTGTATCATAACAAAGGTATATGCGGCTTCATGTTCTATTAACTTACAGACAGCTAAGAATGAGTTTAGCAAAAATGAAGAATTTGTAGTGGATGTTAATTTATCCAACATTCAAGCAGAAAGTGGAATTATTGCTTTAATTGCGACTTTGGAATATGACAAAAAGAGTTTGACTTTGGTAGGAATGACAGGGCAAAATAGCTGGTCTACGCCAGTGAGCCCCCTTTCCTATAATGAAGCAAATGGAAAATTGGTAATGGATCGAGGAGGTTTGGCAACAACGGATGAAGTTGTCCTAAAGATGACGTTTAAAGTAAACGAAGGAGCTACTGGTTCTACTTCTGTTACATTAAAGAATATTTCTACATCCAATGGAATAGAAGATATTGCTGTGCCAAATGCAACGAAGACGATTACGATAAAAGCGGGAACAACAACGCCTGATACACCAACGACTCCAGATAAGCCAACCACACCGGATAAACCAACAACTCCAGACACGCCAAGTACACCTTCCACTCCAGTTACACCAACTCAGCCAACAAATCCAAGTGACAGTAATTCAAATGGAAATGGTGGAAATAGTGCCAATAATAATGGCAGTAATTCTAGTTCAAGTGGAAATAATGGCACAAATAAAAATGAAAATAAAACAATTGTAGCTAGCACCAGCAACAATACTCAAAAAGATTCAATCAAAAAAGGAATTTTACCAAAGGCTGGAGCTGCAGTGAATATCATTTTAATTTTGATTGGAGTAGCAGTTGTTTTTGTAGCAATTTTCTATATTAAAATTAAAATAATAGACAGAAAGATGAGTGGCAAATAGATTTAGTTGAAAATGAATAGCTAGAAGCTAATTTTATAGAACTTCTAGCTATTTTTGTTTGAATAAAAATGCTGCTCTAACGAGACACATATATGAAACTAACTATATGAATGCAATAGTTTTTATCAAGAAAATTAAAATATCTGTTTTGGTAATATTAAGTCAAATAGATAACGAATAAATAAAAAAGAGGTGAAATGAATCATATTAAAAGATGTATATTTTAGAGAAATTAAATTAGATAATGATTCTAAAACAGAATTTAAAGAAAAATTAGGTGAAGCTTTAGATATATTGAATCATGCAACTGAAAGTAGTTATGATGAAATGACAACTGATGGATTTTTGGATTGGGCTTGTGATTTATCATGGATTAGTGAAAAAAATATTATAATAAAGATAACTGGAGATATTTCTAATATAGTAGAAACACTCATGAATGATATAGTTGATTTTTGGTCAAACGAAGCTGAAAAAGTCATAAAAGGTGGGAAAAAACATAATTTTGAATTTATTATAATTAATAATAAATAAAACAATATTTAACATGCAAATTATGAGCTATATAATGAACAGTATCAGAAAAGTTGTGTAATAAATCCTTCCGCGATAAAATAAAAAATGAAAGTAAACACTTTCTTTTTTTGTGTCTACTTTCATTTTACAAGTTTATAGTTTTTATGACTATCCTTTTTTAAATTTTATGCTTCTTTGCAATATCCTTTGCACAATTTCCCAATGATTAGGTTGACAATATTAAATAAGTTTGAAACTAGGAAAAAGGCAACGGCAGCAATTAATATACCAACTGTAAGAGAAGCAGCAGGTAGTGTAGTAGCTGCTAATGCAAATGCACTTGTGATAACAGAGCCAACAGCAGTTGAAATTAAGCAAGAATCAAGTGCAGCACATTGATGTCTTCCACCACAAAATGCAGTGATAAACGCATATAATAATACTAGAATTCCTAGAACTAAAGTCACATAAACCAATGGTATGATTGCAACAATTAGTCCTGCATAGAAAATACCAGCAATTCCAACTGCTGCTAACAATGCACCAATGATGCTAAAAGCACAACAGCATGGATTATTTGTTCCTTTATTCATACACATAAATATCCCTCCTTTATATTATATCATATGATGGGATTGAAAAAATGGTGTTAATATGTTATAATTCTGCAGGAGGAAACAAAAATGCCAGAATTTTTAATGAGTTTATTAAAAGAGCAATATGGTGAAAAAATAGCGGAGGAAATCCATCAAGGTTTTTTTGCGAATCGAAAAACCACGTTTCGTGTCAATACCATAAAAAGTAACTTGGAGAAAGTGAAAGCTGAATTGGACCAATTCGGAATTGCCTATCAAAGTGTGGCGTGGAGCAAAGAGGCGTTGATTTTAGAGAAAGCAAATGAGAAGGATTTGCGTGAATTGGAGATGTATAAAAATGGCGAAATTTATCTGCAGAGTTTGTCTTCGATGTTACCTGCAATTGTTCTAAATCCGAATACTAATACGGATATTTTGGATATGGCAGCAGCACCTGGCGGAAAAACGACGCAATTGGCGGCTATGACGCAAAATCAGGCACATATTACGGCATGCGAAATGAATCACATTCGTGCAGAACGCTTGCAGTATAATTTGGAAAAGCAGGGCGCATCGAGCGTGTATTTAATGGAAAAAGATAGTCGTAAACTGGATGATTTTTTTTCGTTTGATAATATTTTGCTGGATAGTCCGTGTAGCGGTAGTGGAACATTGTGTGGAAATCATAGTAATTTGGAGAAGAGATTTACGATGAAGTTAATTGAAAAGTCGACGAAATCGCAATTAAGTTTGCTGAAAAAAGCATTGACAATTTTGAAACCAGGGCATGAAATGGTATATTCGACTTGCTCGATTTTGGCGTGTGAAAATGAAGAAATTGTGGAAAAGGCGTTGCGTTTTGTGAAAGCAGAAATTGTGCCAATTGAATTTCCACGGAATAGAAGAGTTGCCAAGATTGCCAGTCAAATTGAAGGAAACTTTATGTATTGTGCCAAATGAATGGTATGAAGGATTTTTTGTGGCAAAAATAAGGAAAAATAAAGCATAAAAATGTTGCAAAAAAATATATATATGATACAATAAAAAAATAAGATGAGGAAGGGAGAAAAAGATGAATTATGTGTTAAATTTTATTCGTGGCTTTTGCATGGCTTTGGCGGACAGCGTTCCTGGCGTTTCAGGAGGAACCATTGCCTTTTTGTTGGGGTTTTATGACAAATTTATTGGCGCATTAGACAATTTAATTTCAGGCACGAAAGAGGAGCGAAAAGAAGCGGTTTTCTTTTTAATTAAACTGGGGATTGGCTGGATTGTTGGTTTTGTGCTTGCGATGTTAGTTTTGGGAAGCGTGTTTGAAAGTCACATTTATGCGATTAGTTCGCTGTTTTTAGGATTTGTCATGGTTTCGATTCCGATAATTATCATGGAAGAAAAGGAAGTTTTAAAAGGAAAATACAAAAATATTATTTTTGCTGTGATAGGAGCGGTGCTAGTTGTATTGATTTCTATTTTCAATCCAACAGCTGATGTGGATATTGCTCATTTGACGTTTGGATCCGCAATTTATATTTTTATAACAGGTGCAATTGCAATTACGGCAATGGTTTTGCCAGGAATTTCAGGTTCGACGTTATTGTTGATTTTTGGTTTATATTTGCCGATTGTGACCGGAATTAAAGAATTGTTGCATTTGAATTTTGCTTATTTTCCTGCATTGTGTGTAGCTGGAATTGGTATGCTTGTTGGCATTGTTTCGATTATCAAATTGATTCGCAAATGCTTGGAAAAACACAGAAGTCAAACCATTTATTTTGTCATTGGATTGATGATTGGCTCACTTGTTTCGATTGTACGAGGTCCAATGACTTTAGATGTGCCACAAGATGCAATGAGTTTTCAAACGTTTAGCATTGTATTTTTTATCATTGGTGGTGTGGTGATTGTTGGTTTGCAAAAATTGCGAACGGTTTTTGAGAAGAAAGAAGAAAAATAGAAATTTATCTAAAATTATCTAAAAAATCAATCTGAAATAGGATTGATTTTTTACTTTCTAAAAGAATATTTTAAAAAAACAGAGATTCTATATAGAATTTTTGAAAAATAGATTGACTTTTTTGAAAAAGATGATATAATGCAAATATAGGAGGCAAAAAATGGGGAAAAAGTTAGAATTTTCTGTAGAATCACGTGCGATTATGACATTGATTACAGAAATTAGAACGGTGGAATTTGGTGGATTAGATTTGCAACCAAAATACCAGAGAAACTATATTTGGAAAAATGATTTTAAGGATAAATTGCTTTATAGCATTATAAAAAGTTACCCGATAGGAAGTATTATTCTCAGAAAATTAAATGTGCCAAATGAAAAGGGAGCTATGTCAGAAATCGTTGATGGACAACAGCGCCTAACGACCATTTATGATTTTGTAGAAGGAAAGTACGAAATAACCAGCGAGTTTTCTAGAAAAATTATAGAGGAAATCCAGGATTTTTATGGGGATAAACTTGGTTCAGAATTTGAAAAACTAAAAAAGAAATTGCAAAATAAAGGGAATATCAGATTAAGATATGCTGATTTACCGTCTGTGGTTAGAGCCATATTTGAATCTTTTAATATTTCTGTGACCAAAATATCAGAGGCGACAGAATTTGATATTACAGAATACTTCCAATTTTTGCAGAATCAAGAAAGACTACGTGCGGGAGAAATTTTAACTTCATTATCAGATTCAAAAATGGAAAAGTATTTAGCACAAATAGAAGACAGAGATGCTTTTTGCCACATGATTGGATTTGATAATAAAAGAAAAGAATTTGATAAATTGTTTTATAATATTATTGGTTTAATTGACCGTAAAATTTCACTTGGTGTACCAGATAGTATTATAAAAAAATATGTGATAAGCACAGATGAATTAACAGAAGGAAAAGAAGATGTGGAAGATTTATTATTTCAAATTAATTTTATTACAGCGGAATTTAAAAATAGAGTTATTTTGCACAATATTAAGAAAAGATTTGTAAAATTTTTTATGCTGTTAATTGGTTTTGGACTGATTGATTTTACAGTAGATACAGAATACAAGTTGGGTACGTTACAGAAGTTAGATGACAAATTTTCAGTATTTTTTTCAACAAAACCTGGTATTGAGAAGGAAGAATTTGAAGGATATGCAGATGAGGTGATTGATGAACTTCGTTCGATTGCGCTGGTTAGTAAGGGAGCGCAGACTTTAGAAAGAGTCAGAAATAGAATGGAGATATTGGCATATTATGTGAATCATGGACAAGAAAAAGAAAAGCCGTCAGGCATACCAATGGAATAAATTTTAAAGTAGGTGGTGAAGATGAAGCGAAGACTGAATATATTTGTGGATGAAAGTGGCGATTTTGGATTTTCGAAAGGAAGTTCAGAATTATATGGCGTTTCATTTACAATGCATGAAAGTGACAATTTCATAGAAAACGATGTGGCTTATTTAAAGGATCGATTAAAGAAAGCTAATTATGATGGCATGATACACCTAGCTGATTTGGTGGCAAGACGTGGAGATTATGCAGATTTTGATTTCAAGCGAAGAAAAGATATTTTTTGGTCGATTTTTTATTTTTCGAAACGAGTGAAAGTGAAAGTACATACTATTATCTTGAACAAAAAGTTCAAGAGTGAAAAAGGATTCAATAGAGAATTGGCGGGGAAAATCAATGATTTTTTGGATTCGATTGGCAATTATATAGATGGATTTGAAAAAGTGGTTATTTATTACGATAATGGACAAGGTTCGCTAGGAAAAATGCTGGATACACTGTTGGTTACAAAGCATAATGTGGAGCATAGAGTACAATTTGACCATAAAGAAAAAAGGTTGTTTCAAATCTCGGATATGTTAACATTTGTTGATAAAATGGTGTATAAATATCAAAATCATATACCATTAACCAAAGCGGAGCAATATTTTTTTAGTGGAAAAGAAATTTTGGGAATCCTGAAACAATTGGAAAGTAAAAGATGGCAATATAAAAAGCCATCCGCATGAATGACTTTTTGCGACACTCTGTGTCTGCATGGGTTTGGTCTTTACAGACCAACTATTTTATTAACTATTTATATTATACACGATATTTTTGAAAAAGTACATAGTTTTTTTAAATTTGTTTCAAGTTTTTGAAACATTTGACAAATTAGGAAAAATATGGTATAATAAATATAAGAGTATATCTAGGAAATTTGTTTTCTGAGCGATATAGAATAACGGAAGTTATTTACACTGAGCAGAGATTTTGAAGTCTTGCAAAGGAGTCTTAAAAGGATTTTTTTGCGAGGCTTTTTTGGTAGGGAGGATTGTAGATGGATATTCAGTTTGAAAATAGTATTACACCAAAAGAATATAATGATTTGAGAGAAAAAATTGGTTGGAAACCACATGATTTAAAACGAGTGGAAGAGGCAATCAAGAGTAGTCGATTTGTGAAAAAAGTTGTCGTAAATCATGAAACAATTGGAATGGCGAGAGTGATTAGTGATGGAATTTATGCTTTTGTGGTTGATGTAATCATTAGTCCAAATTATCAAAATAAGGGAATTGGTAAAAAATTGATGCAGGAATTATTGGATGAAATCGAGAAAAGTATAAAAGAAGGCGAGGCAATGAGTGTTAATTTGGTTTCCATGGCTGGCAAAGAGGAATTTTATGAAAAATGTGGATTTCAGAGAATTCCATATGAATATACGGGGTATGGAATGAAGAAAGTGGTTGAGAAGTAGGGGGAGAAAAAAATTTATGAAAATTAACAAAAGGCGTTTTGCAAATAGTCCGAAAAAACGTGCCAATGTTTTGGCAGTGGAGCAAAAAATGTTAGAAATTTATGAAAATGATTTTTGTGGTAATGTTTTTTTGAATGATTTTACACAAGTAAAAAATCCAACTTTATTGGAAAATGGCTTGTGTTTGATTGACGCGAATTATAAATGGTTGCAATTTTATGATGATGATTCGAAGATTTGTTTGACGGCAATATACAATGAAAAAAATGAAATTGTGGAATGGTATTTTGATATAGCAAGAGAAATTGGCAAAGAAAACGGAGTTCCGTATGAAGATGATTTGTATTTGGATGTTGTGCTAAAGCCAAATGGCGAAACAGTCTTGTTAGATGAGGACGAGTTAAAAGAGGCGTTTGAGCGAATGGAAATGACGAAAAAAGAATTTGACGAGGCGTATGAAATTGCCAGAAATTTGATGAAGAGGCTTCAAGGGAATCAAGATAAAGTGAGAGATTTTACGGATAAATATTTGCAGAAGATGTTGGAAAAGGAGGAATTTTAAATGTCGAAGTTTGTTATGATAATTGGTCCAGAGGCAGTCCGGGAAAATGACGGTTGGGCAAGAACTTGCTAAATTGACGGATTTAAAATTTATGCACAATCATGAGACGATTGATTTGTTGCTCAATATTTTTGAATTTGGCGATGGAGCTAGAAGAAGATTGACAAGCACGTTTCGATATTTAATTTTTGAAGAAGTTGCAAAAAGTGATTTGGATGGAATCATTTTTTCGGCATGCTTTGATTTTGGAAGAGATATTGAAGAGGAGAGAGCAGAGTTTGAAAAGTGGATGGCTTTGTTTGATGAGGTCTATGTGGTAGAATTGGAGGCGTCTGTGGAGGAACGATTGCGCCGCAATAAAACGGCAAATCGTCTAGCGAATAAGGCGTCGAAGCGAGATTTGGAAAAAAGTGAGCAAAGATTGTTACTTTCGACGATAAAGCACCGCTTAAATTCGGAGCCAGGAGAAGGTGAGAAGTTTTTTCCGAATTTTTGGAAGATAAATAATGAGAATTTGTCGGCAGAAGAAGTCGCGAAAATGATACAAGAAAGATTTGGTTTGTAGGAGGGAAAATGGCAGATTTAGAAAAGAAAAATATTGATAATTTATATAATAGAATAGTTGAACTAGTTGAAAATGCGAAAAGAAATGTAGCTGTAAAAGTAAATAGTGAAATGACTTTTTTGTATTGGAATATTGGGAAAGATATTACAGAAAATGTGCTGAGTAATCAGAAATCTGAATATGGAAAATCGGTTATTAGTGTGTTAAGTCAAAAATTGGTAACTAAATATGGAAAGGGATATGGCGAAAGAAATATATTTAGGATGATGAAGTTTTATGAATGTTTTTCAGATTTTGAAAAATTGTCGACACTGTCGACAAAATTGACTTGGTCGCATTTTGTTGAGTTGTTGCAAATACAAGATGAATTGAAAAGAGAATTTTATGCAACAATGTGCGCAAATGAATTTTGATCTGTACGAACACTGAGAGAAAGAATTGGCTCGGCATTGTTTGAGAGGACGGCTATATAGAAAAAGCCAGAACAAACCATTATAAATGATTTATCGTTATTAAGCAAGGAAAATAAAATGACGACAAATTTATTTTTTAGAGATCCCTATGTTTTGGATTTTTTAGAGTTGAAAGATACTTATAGTGAGAAAGATTTAGAGAATGCAATTATCAATGAATTGGAAAAATTTATTTTGGAAATGGGAAATGATTTTGCGTTTTTAGGGAGGCAAAAAAGAATAACGATAGATGGCGAAGATTACTATATTGATTTGTTATTTTATCACAGAAAAATGAAAAGGTTGGTAGTTATTGAACTAAAGTTAGATAAATTTAGACCAGAGTATAAAGGACAAGTGGAACTTTATTTAAAGTGGCTAAATAAATATGAAAGAGCAGATGGAGAGGAGACGCCAATAGCCATTATATTATGTGCTGACAAAAGTTATATGGTGGCGCAATTATTAGAATTGGATAACAGCGGAATTCATGTAGCACAATATTTGACGGAATATATACCGAAAGAAATGTTGGAGCAAAAATTGATAGACAGTATTGAAAAGGCGAAAATACAATTAGAACAAAGAAAAAATATTGAATAAGATTGGGAGGAGCAAAAATGGAAGTAACAATAGAAATGTCAAAATCAGAGGATTTTGAATGTGTGAATAAATTGGCAAAACAGGTACATCAGTTGCATGTTGAGTGGAGACCAGATTTGTTTTTAGATGTTGAGGAAGTAATTCCGCGAGAAGATTTTGAAGAGATGCTGAAAAATGAAAATATTGTTGTTGCAAAAAGGCAAGATGAAATTGTGGGGTATATGACTTTCAGTATTTCGGAGAAAGATAATTATGGAGTAAGATTCCGAAAATATCTGAAAATAGATGCGATTTGTGTGAACGAAAAATCCAGAGGAAATGGCATTGGAACGGAATTATTGAAGTTTGCAAAAGAAAAAGCAAAGGAGAATAATTGCACAGATTTATTTTTGACAGCGAACGAAGAAAATAAAAATGCAATTAAGTTGTATGAAAAATTTGGCTTTACAGTAAAAAGCATAGAATATTTAATGAAAATTTAGGAGGAAAAAATGAAATATTTTAAAAAGTTAGTAGGAGAAAAGATTTATTTGTCGCCATTGAATATGGAGGATGCGGAAAAATATGTGGAATGGTTTTCTGATTTTTCGATGACAGATGGTTTGG
This sequence comes from uncultured Clostridia bacterium, assembly GCA_947649935.1. Classification (GTDB taxonomy): domain Bacteria; phylum Bacillota; class Clostridia; order TANB77; family CAG-508; genus Scatovivens. Next base: position 14,869 of record CANSTR010000006.1, on the reverse strand, counting down.
GCACGAGCGGAAATATGATGACTCTTGAGGAGGAGAAAGAGTGGCTTGAGAAAACGCTGAAAAAATGCGATTTGCATTTTGCCATTGTGAGTTTGGCAGAAGATAAATTGTTAGGAACTTGTGGATTTAATGAGATTAATCATCAACATAGAATTGGAACAGTTGGGATTTTTATAGGCGATGAGGAGAATAGAAATCATGGCTATGGCGCGGAGGCTTTGCGATTGTTGTTGGATTATGGTTTCAATTATTTGAATTTGAATAATATTATGCTAAATGTGAAATCGTTTAATGAAAGGGCAATTGCTTGCTACCAAAAAGTTGGTTTTCAAGAATTTGGCAGAAGGCGTCAAAGTTATTTCTTGAATGGGAAATATTATGATGATGTACAAATGGATATTTTGGCGGAGGAGTTTTTGGGGAGTTATATTAAAAATAAGAATGTGTAAAACTTTACTTTTCTGATAGATTGTGGTAAAATAGAATGAGGGAGGAATAGAAATGTTAGTAGATAATGAAGTAAAAATTAAAAGAGTAGATTCACAAGAAGAATTAGAAATATGCAAGAGTGTAAGGAGAAATGTTTTTACAGATGAACAAAAGATTCCTGTAGAAATTGAGGTAGATAGATATGATAATTTGAATTGTAATGTTGTTCATTTTTTGATTTGCTTAGGCAATGAGGGAATTGGGACGAGTAGATATATTATATTATCTGATGGAAAAGCTCAATTGCAAAGAGTAGCAATCAAAACCAAATTTAGAAATCAAGGTTATGCAAGGAAATTAATAAATTTTATAGAAGAATATGCGCAGAAAAATGGAATAAATCACTTAGAGTTACATGCACAATATCATGCAAAAGAATTTTATGAAAAATTAGGTTATCTTCCTATTTCAGAAATGTATATTGAAGAAAAAACAGGAATAGAGCATGTTGATATGTCTAAGAAATTAATTTGAGATTTTATGATAAGAAAGTGTAGCGAATATGAAAGAGAACAATAATTTTTCGTATCAATATGAAAAAGATATTGAAAAAGCACAATTGGTAAGTTTATTTGAATCAGTTGGCTGGAAAACGGCGGAATATCCCAATCGTTTACATTGCGCAATTCAAAATAGTGATTACGTGATGTCTGTTTGGGATGCCGGAAAATTAGTCGGGCTGATTTCGGCTATTAGCGATGGCTATATTAATGTTTTTATTACCTATTTATTGGTGCATCCCGATTATCAAAAAACGGGATTGGGCACAAAAATGATGCACGATTTTTTGGCAAAATTTGATGGATTTGGCAGGCGTATCTTAACAACTGAAGTAGATAAAAAGGAGTATTACGAAAAATTCGGATTTAACATAGAGGGAATTGCTATGTTTAATAAGGATTGGAAAAAAAGATGTCGAGAAATAAATTGCAAAAACTATTGACAAGCCAGGTGATTTAGGTTATAATAAATAACGTTAGTAATGCGCCATTAGCTCAGTTGGTAGAGCAGCAGACTCTTAATCTGATGGTCGGAGGTTCGACCCCTCTATGGCGCACCAACCAATGTCACAATCGCGTGACTATCTAAATTATCATGAAAAAATTGGTTTCCCAAACACAAATTATATTCGATATTAAAATCATGAGGATTACACAACACAACAACTACACTTTTGTCGGGATTTTCAAAAGCAGTTGCCAAAATATTTTCCGAAAAAGTGCTAATATGAATTCGCTTGGCATTTGGTTGAATGTATTTGCTAAAATGCGCAATATAGTAAAAAGAAGGCGTTTTGATAAAATCAGAATGCTTTTTATTTAACATAATAGGGCTGTTGCAATAATTATGCTTATGATTTGGCCCGCCCTGATAATCCAACACCAAATTCCAATCCACAAATCCATTTGCACCATGGTTCAAATCGCCAATGATTTCGCTCGCGTACATTTCCGCATTTGCCAATTCATCGCGAGGCTTAAATTTCGAATAGCCCGTGCAACCTTCTGTGTGAATTAACAACTTATTCGGAAATAATTGACGCGTTAAATTCAGATTTTCAAAATGACTTCCTGTGTACCAATGAAACGCGATGCCAGCAGCAAAATCAAGCGCACCATTTCTGACCAAACAGTCGGTTGCGCGTTGCAAAATCGCATCTTTATTGTGGTCCCAAATTAAAAATTTCGTTTTCAAACGATTTTTTTGAAAACTAGGAAACAGATAATTTTTCAGTAAATCTGCTTCTTCGGAAGCGTTATAGCGACAAGATTCCCAAGGTTGCGACGCATTTGGCTCGTTTTGAATGGTCATAAAATCAATGGAAATGCCTTCTTCTGCATAGGATTTCACAAATTTAACCAAATATTGAGCCCAAGTTTTTTTGTAGAAATCTAATAATTTTCCACCATGATACAAATCTTTATGATCCTTCATAAAAGCAGGAGGCGACCAAGGGGAAGCAAGAAAAGTGATTTTCTCATTTCGAATTTGCAGAGCAGATTTCACAAAAGGGAGAATGTATTTTTCATCTTTTTCAATTGTAAAATCCGCCAAATCATTTTGGTACGAATACGAATAGCTTTCAGGTGAAAAATCGCAACTTCCAATCGGCAAGCGAGCAAGCGAATAATTCAAGCCGTCGCTTGAAAAATAATTTTGCAAAATTTGATGACGAATTTCCTCGCTAACCAAGCTTAATGTGGCTCCGGTACTTTGCGTAAAAGCTCCACCAAAGCCTAACAAAGTTTGAAAATGAAAATCAGGTTCGACGTAAATCACTTGATTTTCCAACGAGTCACGAATGGAAGAGAAAGACAAATTTTTCGTTTCATGCAAAAATAATTTTCTTTTTAGATTGGTTTCAATTTTTCGAAACATGCGATACCTCCTTGAAATATTGTATTCTGGGTTGTTTTAAATATGTTATTTTTAAGTTGAATTATTATCAAAAACATTTTAATAAATGATTTATAAAAAGTCAAATTTTTGCAAAATAATTTTCATAAAATACAAATTTATGTGGCTAAAAATGCAAAAGTGTGATATAGTGAAAAAAGAATGAGAGGAGAAAGTGTTAAAACAGATTGCTTTTTGTACCTAAGAGGCAATGCAATGTATAAAATTTTTAAAAGTGGAGGAAAAGTAAAATGCTAGGAGAGCCACAGAAGGAAAATGATTTGTTTATACATGTAGTCTGCTTGAATATGTGGTAAGTGAATTTATTGAAGAAGCACAGATACCAATGGGGATGTATGACCCAGTTGCTAGTTGTAAATACAGTGTTCCAAGTTACTGGGACATTGAAAAAGTTTACCAAAGATTAATTTTGATGGTAAATGATGCAGAAGAAAAATATGCAGAAATGTTAATAAAAGTTTTAACTTCTTGAATTGTGGAAAAAATAGATAATTATAATAGTAGTATGTATTATGAAAATCCAGGTTACATTTATGCCTGTTACGAGGAAGGAAAAGTATTGTAAAAATGCAAAAAACGAACTATTAAGGAATCCTTAATAGTTCAAAATGCAGAAAACAAGGAGAAGGTAAAATATGACATTTTGATGTCATATTAAGAAATTGAAGGGGAGATTTTATATATGAAATGTAATGATAAAATAATGGATGAAATCATAAAATTTGCTAAAAAGTTTTATGAACAATTGGATTTTGCACATAACTTTGAACATGGAAAAAGAGTTGTGAGAAATGCTAGAAGGATTATGGATAAAGAAGAAAATGCAGATGAATTTTTAGTGGAAGCAGGTGCGTGGTTGCATCAATTTCATGACAATTTGGAAGAAGTCAAAGAATTTATTGATTCTTTAAATTTAGAACAAGATATTAAAAATAAATTGTATGAAATTGCAAAATGTAGACCATCTAAGATAACGGAAGAATCATTGTTAGAAGCGAAAATTGTATATGATGCGGATGCCATTGAGGTACTTAGTGCATATGGAATGATAAGAGAAATAATTTGTAATGTAAAAGCTAGGGATAAAAATTGGGAAAATGCAATAAAGGATACAATGGAAGTACAAAAGCGATTTCGCGAAAAGTTAATGACAAATGCAGCCAAGGAAATGTTAGAGAAAGACTTTGTAATAATAGATGAATTTTGGAAGTCATATGAAAATTGGCTTAAATTAGATTAATGACTAAATATGACATTTTAATGTCATATTTAAAGAAAGAAGAAAAGGATGAATAATGAAGTTTTAATTGATTTAGATTCAATAAATGAACTGCCGGAATTAACAGCATTTCAAGGGCGTATTAATATTAAGAAAAATGGGAAATTAATTGTTAAAAATTCCGTTTTAGAAAATATAGATACTCTTTCAGAAGAAGAATTGCGCGATATTTTTACCAATTTAAAAAGGTATATTTCTCCTATTGTAACAAGTGGTTATATCCCAAGTCCGATTGCAATGAAAATTTTGGAGGAATTGGCTCCTGAGTTTAAAGTTAGATTTAAAACGGAAAAGCCAGGAACAAAGTCAATGGTTCCAATTAGTAGTAAAGAATTTTTTGAAGGGGAAAAGATTTTTGATGAAATTTTAGCAGGAATGAAAAAAGAATGGTCAGAAGAACAAAAATATAAATACTTGTACAATAAAATTGGGCAGATGTTATCTTATGATTTGAATGTTTTGAGATACGATGAGTATGGTATTTTTCATGATAAATATGCTAGAAATATTTTTACGGCAGTTGCTAAAAATTGGGGTTTATGTTCATCATTTGCGGCTGGCTATGATTATATGTGTTACAAAGCTGGCTTGGAAAGCAATATTCTGTCTGAAGAAGATCATGCTTATGTTGCAATAACCACGGAAGAACAGAAGGATTATTTAACAGATTCTACGTTTGATTCTGTGGCTGCCAAATTTGGTTTGAAAATGCAAAATTTTGCGATTTCGGAAGAACAATTTCAAGCGAATGGTCATCACTTAGAAGATACAGAAGTTGAAGGTTATCAATTCGAAAGTATGGATCAACATACAGTTGAAGAATTGGATAGGACCACAGGATATTTAGAGGAATTTGGTGGAGATTACACAGATAAAGATTTGATACAATTTGTGAATACGCTACAAGGAAAAGATAATTTTGAAAAGGCAGAGAATTTTTTGCAAAAGGTGGAAACATTGAAAACAGTCGGTAGACCAACTGCATACGATTTTGAAAGAATGGTTAAATGGATGTTATCAAAATGTGAAGATAAAAATTTTGTGGAAGGGATAAATGCTGATACATTTGTGTATGAAAATACAAGAGATTTGCCAAGAAAATTGGCGATTGAAGTGCAAGATAAAAGTATGCCAGAAAAAAAGAAATCTTATATTTTTGAGGATTTGAAGAAGTTTCAAGAAGTAGATAAAATTGAAGTTTTTGAAAATTTGAAAGAAAGATAGAAGAATCAGAAAATTTATGAAATGGTGCGAAAAACGAACTATTAAGGAATCCTTAATAGTTCAAAATACAGAAAACAAGGAGAAGTTAAATATGACATTTTGATGTCATATTTAAAAAGTAAACAAGTGTAGGAGGCAAATTTTGAAAAAATTATTAGTAATTGACGGAAATAGTATTTTAAATCGAGCATTTTATGGCATTATGGGAAGTAAAATGTTGCAGACGGCGGATGGAACGTATACCAATGCCGTATACGGATTTTTGGCGATTTTATTTAAACAGCTGGAAGAAGAAAATCCAGATTATTTGGTAGTTGCGTTTGATGTGAAAGCACCAACCAAAAGGCACGAGATGTACAGTGATTACAAAGGAACGCGCAAAGGCATGCCAGATGAATTGGCGGTGCAGTTGCCATTGATAAAATCGGTTTTGCAGGCAATGAATATTGCGATTTTAGAAAAGCCAGGTTACGAGGCAGATGATATTTTGGGAACTTTGAGCGTTTGGGGCACGCAAAATCAGTTGCGTGTTATTCTCCTAACTGGAGATAGGGATTCGTTTCAATTGGCAACTGACAATGTTACCATTCGCCTGCCACGAACCAGCAAGGGCAAAACGGAAGTGGAAGATTTTGACGATAAAAAAGTCATGGAAAAATATGGCGTTACGCCAAAACAAATGATTGAAGTGAAAGGTTTGATGGGCGATACTTCTGACAACATTCCAGGCGTGCCAGGAATTGGCGAAAAAACGGCGCTAAGTCTGATTCAAAAATACGAAAATATTGACAAACTTTACGAAGCCATTGAAAATGGCGACCCAGCCATCAAGGGTAAGCAAAGAGAAAAATTGGTGGAAAATAAAGAATTGGCGTATCTTTCGAGGACGCTTGGAACGATTGATTTGGATGCGCCAATTGAAAAATCGTTGGAAGCTTTTGAGGTTGAGCCTTGGGATAATGAAACAGTTTTGGCGCTTTTTAAGGAGCTACGTTTTAAGCGATTTATCGACCGTTTTGATTTGGAAAATGCGCAACCCCAAGAGGCAAAAGAGAAAAAGATTGAGGATTTGTTTGCTTATGAAAAAGTAGAAAATGTGGAAAAAATAATGGCGCAAATCAAACAGCAAAAAGAAATGTTTTACTTTTTCGAAACAGCGCAGTCCAATGAAAATTTGGTAATTCCAAAGGCGATTAAAAAAGTGAATGTTTATGACAAGTCAAAGAAAAAAGTGTATGGTTTGGATTTTTCGCCCGAAAAATTTAAGGAAGTTTTTGAAGATGCCGAGATTTTAAAATGTGGTTACCAAATCAAAGACGATTTTATTTTGCTAAAACAAGCGGGAATTCAGCCTCAAAATATGATGTTTGATTGCCGAATTGCGATGTATTTGCTAAATTCGGGAACCAACAGTTATTCTTTGGAAGAGGTGGCAAAGCAGTATTTGAATTTGGATATTGAGGAATATTATCAAGGTGGGAAAACAGACGAAAATGTGCAGACGAGCTTTTTTGATTGTGAACAACAAGCGCCAGAAAATAATTATCAATTTGCGAGTTACAGTTACGTGATTGGCGAGGTGAAACCGATTTTGGAAGACGCTTTGGCAAAAGTGAATCAACTGGAGTTATTCGAAAAAATCGAAATGCCGACAGCGGAAGTTTTGGCAGAAATGCGCTATGCTGGTGTGTATGCGGATAAAAAAGAAATTGAAGAAATGTCTGCCTATATGAAAGGGCAAATTGAAAATTTGAGTCAGGAAATTTATCAGTTGGCTGGGCAGGAATTTAATATCAATTCTCCAAAACAACTGGGCGAAATTTTATTTGAGAAATTGGAATTGCCATACAAAAAGAAAACGAAAAATGGCTATTCGACAGATGTAGATACCCTTGAAAAATTGCAAGAGGAGCATCCCATTATTGAGAAAATTTTGGCGTATCGTCAAATGGCGAAGTTGAATTCTACGTTTGTGGAAGGCATGTTGCCATTTATCAATCCGAACACAAATCGCATTCACACAACGTTTCATCAAACGGTTGCTGCGACGGGAAGGCTGAGCAGTTCAGACCCGAATTTGCAAAACATTCCAACCCGAACGAAATTGGGCAAACAAATTCGAAAATTGTTCAAAGCAGAAAATGGCAAAGTTTTTATTGATGCGGATTATTCGCAAATCGAGTTGCGTGTTTTGGCGGATATGTCGCAGGACGAAATTATGATTAAGGCATTTAATGAGAATCAGGATATTCATGCGATTTGTGCGTCACAGGTGTTTGGTGTGGCGTTGGAGAATGTGACGAAGGAAATGAGAAGTCATGCGAAAGCGGTCAATTTTGGAATTGTGTATGGAATTAGCGATTTTGGGTTAGCGGAGCAATTGGGAATTAAGCGAAAAGAGGCGAAACAATATATTGATTCGTATTTGGAAAAGTATCATAAAATTAGGGAATATATGGAGGAGCAAATTGAGATTGCGAAGGCGCAAGGGTTTGTGGAAACGATGTTTCGTCGCAGAAGATACATTCCGGAAATTAGTTCCAATAATTATATGGTCAGAAAGTTTGGTGACCGTGCTGCGATGAATGCGCCAATTCAGGGAACGGCGGCTGACATTATGAAGATTGCGATGGTGAATGTTTATCGACAATTGAAAAAGCGAAATTTACAATCGAAGATTGTTTTGCAAATTCATGATGAGTTGATTATTGAGGCGCTAGAGGAAGAAAAAGAGGAAGTGAGCGAAATTTTAAAAAACGAAATGGAAAATGCTGCCAAACTTTCAGTACATTTGGATGTGGATTTGCAGGTTGGAAAGAGTTGGTTTGATACGAAGTAAAATTTAAATTTGAGTGCAAGAATGCTAATTATGAATTTTTCCGTTCTCCCCATTCTAAATAAGTTAGCTGTTAGCGAAGTATGAGCTATACAGATAACTTAGTTAATATTTTTGAAAAAATATTAACTACTTAAAATCAAAGATTTTGATAATTTTTGAACGGTCCCCACAAGTCACTCCCAAATTAATAATTAGCATTCTTATTATAAAATAAAGAAAATTGGTTATCCTAATTTTATGAAAAATTTTAAAATTACGATAACTTTTTTTATTTTAATCGTTGTGTATTGTTATGTAGCAAATATTACGTTAATTCCGGAGCACATTATTTTATTAGAAAACGAACCGTATAAAATAAAAAAGCTGATAGGAGTGGATACCATCGAAACCATAACGACTTCGAATGACAACGAAAATACGGTCAACATGGAGGTGACTTTGTTTGGCAACAAAGTCAAAAATGTAACGATTGATACGCTGGAAAATGTGGAGGTTGTGCCAATTGGCAAAATTATTGGCATGAAATTATACACAAATGGCGTATTAATTGTGGGAATGTCGCAGATTGAAAATGCGGACAAGCAATATGTGAGCCCGTTTGTCAATTGCGATATCCAAGAAGGTGATACGATTATTAAAGTGAACGACAAAGAAATTGACAATATTGGCAATCTGCAAGAAGTCGTGAATGATTGCAATGGAGAAAATGTGCTACTGACCCTGATTCGCAATGGCAGTATCGTAACTTCCAATATCACGCCTGTACAGACGGAAGATGACGAATACAAGCTTGGTTTGTGGGTGAAAGATGCTGCCACTGGCGTCGGAACCATGACGTATTACGAGAAAAACACAGGCAGTTTTGCGGCGCTGGGGCACGGAATTATGGATAGCGACACGGAGCAGTTGATTGATATTGAGTCAGGCGAAATTGTGACATCTCAAGTGATGTCTATTACGAAGGCGGATATCAACAGCCCAGGCGAAATTCGCGGAACAATTATGAATCAAAAAACGATTGGCGAAGTGGAGAAAAATACGCAATTTGGGATTTATGGAAAGTTGGACAATTTAACAACGTTGAATATTGATACGAATAAATCGATGCCAGTTGCTTTAAGAAGTGAGATTAAAGTTGGCGACGCGACGCTGTTGTGCAGTCTGGATGGAAAGACGACGCAGGAATATAAGATTAAAATAGAGAAGATTTTTACGAATAATAATTACGATAATAAAAGTATGTTAATTCGCGTGGTGGATGACGCGTTGATTCAGAATACTGGCGGGATTATTCGAGGTTTGTCAGGAAGCCCCATTGTGCAAAACGGGAAATTTGTTGGCGCTGTTACGAATGTGCTAGTTTCCAATCCAGAAATTGGGTATGCTATTTTTGGGGATATGATGATAAAAGAGATGAGAAAATAGGCTAAAAAAGTGTAAAAAACAAAATGACCATAAAAAGTTTACAAAAACACTTGACAAATTATGTAAAATATGATATTATTAAAATTTAGAAACCGATGTTTTGCATTAAAAGAAAGGAGGGGATCAACATGTTTGATTCTCTTAAGAAATGGCGGCGATTACGTCGCTTAAGAAAACTTACAAAAGAGCAGGTGAAGTTTGATGGCAAGACAATCAGCATCGAAACACCTGTTGAAACAATTGTTCTTAAGGCAGTTGCGAGCCTTGAGGACAAGTCCGTGACAATTTCCGGAGATGGGATTGTTGTGGACAACCGGGTTGTGAAAGCAATCTGGACTGCACTGTGGGAAGTCCAGTTAGCGGAAAAAAGTCTGTTAACTTTTGGGGACTGCGAGGTAATTGCAGAACCCAACTTCATCAAGATAACCAAAAAAGAGGTTATCGTTATTGATGAATGAGGCATGTTCTCGTGGTGCGAAAGGAGGCTCCTGCGTTTTTTGCAGGGGTTTCTTTTTTATGGAATAAAATTATTATGTAATATAACAATTGGAAGTAATTCCATTTTGAAACTACAATGGCTTTTTCTAATGGGAAAGAGGTGAAACAAACTTTGAATGAAACTAAAGAGCAAAAAGAGATATTGAAGGAAATGAAGAGAAGATAAATGCAAAAAGTCCAGCGATTTATCGCTGGATTTTTCGCTAGGGTTCCTAAATGTAGAAACCTGAGGTTAAGAGTTTAATTTCTCCAGAGCAGATTCGACAGAATCTTGTGGAGTCAGCCAAATTTCTTTTCCGCAAAGTTTTAAAGAAATGCCATAAATTTCAATTACTTCTGTAAAATTTAGTTTAGGAATTGGCAAGTTGTTTTTGCGGAGCCATTCCTCTGTTTTGGATATTAAAAAAATATTAACTTCCTCTGTAACCTCTTTGTTGTGGTTATGGAGACAATTTACTGCCTCTTCCACATATTCCCGGACAGGAAGAGCTGCAACGCCTTCCATTGTTACTATGCCACCCTCGTAATTGATTAATAATGCTTTCATATTTTTCCCTTTCTGCCTTTCCGGCTATGTTTGCGTATTTGCTAGTACTGTTCCTAGCGACAACGCAAACAAAATAATAAAATTTTTGTTTACCTAATTACATAATACCATATTTTACATAAAATGTCAAGTACTTTTTCAAAAAAATTTACATAATATTATAAAAATTAATAAATTTATTTGAAAATGTTAATTTTTTAACAAAAAGATAATGTATTGCAATTTAAAAAGAAATGTTGTATAATAAATATGTTAAAAATTAATTTTAGGAGGAAAGCCATGTCAGTTAAAAGAATTTATGTTCAAAAAAAGCCAGGATTTGACATAGAAGAGGCAAACTTATTGAGTGACATCAGGGAAAATTTGCAAATTGATTCTTTAGAAAAAATCGTTATATTGAATCGATATGATGTTGATGGAATTACGGAAGAAGTCTTTGAAAAAGCGAAAGGAACGATTTTTTCAGAGCCACAAGTTGACAATTATTTCGTAGAAGATTATCCAGTGGAGAAAGATGCCAAGGTTTTTGGTGTGGAATTTTTGCCGGGTCAGTTTGACCAGAGGGCGAATTCGCTTGCAGAATGTTTGCAAATTTTGTCAAGTGGTAAAAAGCCAATTGCAAAAACAGCGAAAATCTATTTGTTGACAGGAAATTTGAGCGATGAAGAAATGGAAAAAATCAAGAAATATATTATTAATCCAGTAGATTCGAGAGAATGCGCTTTAGAAAAAGTAGATACCTTGGAAGAAAATATGATTGTTCCAGAAGATGTCGCAGTGATTGAAGGTTTCACAGAAATGGCAGACGAAGACAGCGAAAAATTCTACAAAAAATACGGATTTGCCATGGACTTGGCAGATTTGAAATTTTGTCAAAAATATTTCAAAGAAACAGAAAAACGTGACCCTACGATGACAGAAATGAAAATGATTGATACATACTGGTCAGACCATTGCAGACACACGACTTTCCTAACTAAATTAGAAAAAATCGAGATAAAATGGGACTTGCTTCAAAAAGTATTTGAAGATTATCAAAAGTCAAGAGAATTTGTGTATCAAGGGCGCAAGCCAAAAGACGTTTGTTTGATGGATTTGGGAACGATTGTTGCCAAGGAATTGAAGCAAAGAGGCGTTTTGAAAAATTTGGATGAATCAGAGGAAATCAATGCTTGCAGTTTTCGTGCGGAAATTTTGGTGGATGGCAAACCAGAAGAATATTTGATTATGTTCAAAAATGAAACCCATAATCATCCAACTGAGATTGAACCTTTTGGTGGCGCGGCTACGTGTTTAGGTGGTTGTATTCGTGACCCACTTTCGGGAAGAGTTTATGTTTACCAAGCAATGCGTATCACAGGTTGTGGTGACCCGAGACAAGCTGTGGCAGATACGATGCCAAACAAATTGCCACAACGAAAATTGACCAATGAAGCGGCTCGTGGTTACAGTTCTTATGGAAACCAAATCGGATTGGCGACTGGGCAAGTTGCCGAAATTTATGATGATGGATATTTGGCAAAAAGATTGGAATTAGGAGCATTAATTGGCGCTGCGCCTAAGGAAAATGTAGTAAGAGAAAGACCACAGCCAAGTGATATTGTCGTACTTTTGGGTGGACGTACAGGGCGCGATGGTTGCGGAGGCGCAACAGGAAGTTCAAAAGCACATAATAGCACATCACTTACAACGTGTGGGGCAGAAGTGCAAAAAGGAAATGCGCCAGAAGAAAGAAAAATTCAGAGATTATTTCGAAATCCAGAAGCAACCAAATTGATTAAAAGATGCAACGATTTTGGTGCAGGTGGCGTGTCGGTTGCGATTGGTGAAGTGGCAGATGGTTTGGTCATTGATTTGGACAAAGTTCCAAAGAAATATGAAGGCTTGGATGGAACGGAACTTGCCATTTCAGAATCGCAGGAGAGAATGGCGGTTGTGGTAGCCAAGGAAAATGCAGAAAAATTCATTCGTTTGGCAGAAACGGAAAATATCGAATCCACCATTGTAGCAGAAGTTGTGGAAGAGCCTCGCGTGAAAATGAATTGGCGAGGAAAATGCATTGTGGATATTAGCCGTGAATTTTTGGATACCAATGGCGATGTGAAAAAAACGCAAGTTTTGGTAGAAGAACCAAACCCTGAACAATCCCCATTCAAAATACAAAACGTAGGGGCACAGGGCACTGTGCCCAACAATAAAATTCAAGAAGGCACTGTACCCAACAGACGGAAATGCAGACATCCAAGCAAAATGGAAAGCAACAATTTCGGCTTTAAATTGTTGTTCGCAAAAAGGTTTGGTAGAAAGATTTGATAGCACAATTGGCGCAAATACAGTTTTGATGCCATTTGGTGGAAAATATCAGTTAACGCCAGCAGAAGGAATGGTTGCCAGAATTCCAACTTTGCATGGTTATACGAATGCAGGAACGATTATGACGTATGGCTACAATCCAGAAATTGCGAAATGGAGCCCATTCCATGGAGCGGTATATGCCATTATTGAGTCTATGACCAAATTAGTAGCACTTGGTGGGGATTACAAAGAATCATGGCTTACATTGCAGGAATATTTTGAAAAGTTAGGAAATCAGCCAACGAGATGGGGCAAGCCTTTTGTAGCTTTATTAGGTGCTTATTTGGTGCAAGAGAAAATGCAAGTTGCGTCCATTGGTGGAAAAGACAGTATGTCTGGTTCGTATAATGATTTGGACGTGCCTCCAACAGTTGTTTCCTTTAATGTTAGCACAGTCGATATTGACAAAGTGGTTTCCAATGAGTTCAAAAAAGCTGGCTCTAAAGTGGTCTTGTTGAGAAGCAAAATGGACCAAAATGATTTGCCAGATTTTGAAGATTTGAAGGAAAATTTCGAAATGGTTCATCAGTTAATTGAAGCAGGAAAAGTTTTGTCAGTTGCAACTGTGAGAAATGGTGGATTGGCAGATTGTTTAACAAAGGCATGCATGGGAAATAAATTAGGTTTCAAAGTAACGGCAGATGTGAATTTCTTTGAATTGATGTATGGTTCTTTTGTCATCGAATTGGCAGAAGATGTGGAAAATGCGAAATTTGTGGAATTGGGAACCACTTGCGATTGTGGCAAAATTGTGATTGGTGATGTAGAAATGCCAATTGATGAATTGATTGAGGTGTGGCAAGCACCATTAGAAAAGGTATTTCCAACGAAAGTAAAAAATGTACAGCAAACAGTACAAAATGTGGTATCTAGAAAAAAATGTTTAGTGAAATGTACAAAACCAATTGCAAAACCACGTGTGTTTATTCCGGTTTTTCCAGGAACAAACTGCGAGTATGATTTGACGAAAGCATTTGAAGATGCAGGAGCAATTGTCAATACAAGTGTTTTCAAAAATATTAAACCAAATGATGTAACAGATTCTATCGAAGAATTTGCGAAACAAATTGAACAAGCACAAATTATTATGTTGCCAGGCGGATTTAGTGCGGGAGACGAGCCAGATGGTTCTGGAAAATTTATCGCATCTGTGTTTAGAAATCCAAAATTGAAAGATTTGATACATAGCCATTTGTATGAAAACGATGGCTTAATGCTCGGAATTTGCAATGGCTTTCAAGCTCTTGTGAAAACTGGTTTGTTACCTTATGGAAAAATCGTCGATATGGATGATACGATGCCAACATTGACATTTAACCAAATTGCAAGACATCAATCTTGCATGGTGCAAACAAAAGTAACTTCGAAAATATCGCCTTGGTTTAGCAAAGTAGAATTGGGAGATGTATTTACTATTCCGATCTCGCATGGCGAGGGGAGATTTGTTGTGAGCGAGGCAGAGTATCAAAAAATGCTTGAAAATGGACAAATTGCAACACAATATGTTGATTTCGAAGGAAATGCAAGTATGGATGTTGAATTTAATCCAAATGGTTCGAATTATGCGATTGAATGTATCACCAGCCCAGACGGAAGAATTATGGGAAAAATGGGGCATTCTGAGAGATGTTATACTGATATTTATAAAAATATGCCAGGAAAAAAGGATCAAAAATTATTTGAATCAGGAGTTGCTTATTTTGCATAAGATACAAATTCATTGGAAAATATTTGCAAAATCCTGTCAATAACTTTTGAAAATGTCCCAAAAATTACAAAATATTAACGGGAAAAA
>CANSTR010000005.1 GCA_947649935.1 uncultured Clostridia bacterium | reverse complement strand
ATAAGTCTTTTGTACCCCCGGTATAACCGGGGGTTTCTTCTTAAATTAAAAAAAACGTTGCAATAAGCAACGTTTCTTTGGACTCTCCTTTCCAACTCAAACTACCTTATAAAAAAGTAATTCAAGTGTGTACTCGGAGAGTCTTTCTGGATGAATTAACACATATTTATTATACCACATTTTTCGACATTTGTCAAGCACTTATTTCTACTTTTGTCACTTTCCAAACTAAATTTCAATTCTATCTCTAAAATGTTTTTTTACTAACAGTTGAAACTCCTTATTCTCCGGCTTTTTTAGCAAAGGGTCTTGCTCCATAATTTCCAGGCTAATGGCTTGAATTTGTTTCAGCAATTCTAAATCTTGAAACAAATTCGCAATTTTAAATTCTGGAAGTCCATGCTGTTTGGTACCAAAAAATTCGCCAGAGCCACGTAACTCCAAATCCTTTTCAGATAGCACAAATCCATCGTTCGTGCTAGTCATCATTTTCATTCTTTCTTGAATGACATGCGAATTTCCCTGATATTTCAAAATGCAATACGACTGATATTCGCCACGTCCCACTCTGCCACGCAATTGGTGCAATTGCGCTAAGCCGAATCGCTCCGCATTTTCAATCACCATGATATTGCTATTTGGCACATTCACGCCAACCTCAATCACTGTGGTCGAAATCAGAATATCAATTTCGCCATTTTTAAAGCGTTCCATAATTTCATCTTTTTCTTTGGGACGCATTTTTCCATGCAAATATTCCACTCGATAATTTGTGAAAACTTGCTTTTGATAAACTTCCACCATTTCCATGACCGACTTGGCATTGATTTCTTCATTTTCCTCCACCAGCGGGCACACAATATAGCATTGCCTTCCTTCTTCAATATTTTTCGCAATAAAATTGTTGACGCGCGTTTCCATGCTTTTCGTCACGGCATATGTTTCAATTTTCTTGCGGTTTGGTGGCAATTCATCAATCATCGAAATGTCCAAATCGCCATACAAAATCAGGGCAAGCGTTCTCGGAATTGGCGTTGCGGTCATAACCAACACATCTGGATTGTCGCCTTTGGCAGCAATTTTGCTCCTTTGGCGAACGCCAAATCGGTGCTGTTCATCTGTCACAACCAAACCGAGTTTGGCAAAAATGACATTGTCCTCCAAAACCGCGTGCGTTCCAATTAAAATATCAATTTCACCATTTTGCAAACGTGCCAAAATAGCTTCTTTTTTCTTTTTGGAAATACCGCTCACCAACAATTCGCAACGAATTCCCGTTCCTTCCAATGTTTGGCTAAACGATTCCAAATGCTGTGTTGCCAAAATCGCAGTTGGCGCCATAATCACTGCTTGATAGCCAGATTTGACTGCTTTATAAGCGGCAATCAACGCCACAATTGTTTTTCCAGAACCAACATCGCCTTGCAAAAGTCGATTCATTGGCTTGCGATTTTCCATATCGCCATCAATTTCTTCCAAGACGTGCAATTGCGCTTTTGTCAAAGAAAACGGCAATTTATCAATCATTTCTGACATTTTGGCTTCCTTCAAAAAAGCAATGCCTTCTTTTTGCACTTCATATTGATTTTTCAAACTAAGCAGCGCCAATTGCATCGACAACAATTCCTCAAAAACCAGCCTTTTTCGCGCCTTACTAAACTGCTCAAAATCATCCGGAAAATGAATTTGCGTGATGGCCGTGTTAATGTCGCACAAATGGTATTTTTCCATGAAATATTGAGGCATCGTTTCTGGCAATTTTCCACCCACTTCTGCCACGCCATTTTCTATAATTTTTCTGAGCGTATTTTGAGAAAGTCGATAAGTAAGTGGATAAATTGGAATGATTTTTCCTGTATTTTTGCTGGTTTCAACCTCCTCAAATACCGGCGATTGCATTTCTCGTTTGCCACCATTCATTTTGATTTTTCCATAAAATTTATAACGTTTATTTGGCTTAAAACTATTTTTCAAATAGGGCTGATTGTACCAAACAATCTGACACGCACCAGTTTCATCTTGCACCATTAATTTACACATCAACAAATTTCCACGAATACGAATTTCATTCATACGCCCCATCGGATACGCCGAAATCAAAACTTCTTCACCATCTTCTGTTTGGTCGATGTACTTTGGCTTGCTTCTATCTTCGTATTCGCGCGGGTAATAAGTAATCAAATCCTCCAACGTATAAATTCCAAGTTTATTCAAAAGCTGCACTCTCGTTGGCCCAACGCCTTTTACATACTGAATTTCTTTTTTTAAATCTATCACGACTGTTTTTGCTCGACTTTCTTTTTCTCTTTTTTCTTTGCCTTTGGTGCTTCGACAATTAAATTTTTGATTAATATTTTTTTCAAAACGTCTTCTCTGACATCTGCAATCAAGGTTCCATCTTTGGCAATCGAAACTTTGCCTGTTTCTTCTGAAACCACTACAACAATACTATCCGATTCCTTCGAAATTCCAATCGCTGCTCTATGGCGCGTTCCTAGCTCTCTTGCAATATCTTTGTCATCTGCCAAAGGCAACATGCAACATGCTGCTGCGATTTTGTTGTTGCTAATGACAACTGCACCATCATGAAGCGGTGTTTTTGGCTCAAAAATGTTCACAAGAACTTGTGGCGAAATTTCAGCATTCATGACAATTCCTGTTGACGTAATGTCCTGAATTTTGATATCTCTTTCAATCACAATTAACGCCCCTGTTCCCGCTTTGGAAAGTTCCATGGCAGCAATCGCGATTTTGTAAATATTTTCTTTGGTTTTGGCATTGGTTTCATCGTCAATGCCAAAATATTTGCTAAATTTGTTAGTTCCCAGTTGCTCTAATGCCCTTCTAATTTCGGGCTGGAAAATCACAATTAGCATAAACAAACCATAACTCATCACAGAAGACAAAATATAATTCAAAATGCTCAAATGAAAAGCCTCGCTTAAAAAGGTCGCCAAAATCAATAGCAAAATGCCTTTTGACAACTGCCACGCTCTCGTTCCTTTTAACATTTGAAATAATTTATACAACAAAAATACAACAATGACGACATCCAAAATTGACATCACCAATAAAAAGGGTGTATTGCACAACTCTTCTATGTACGAAACGATCACATTTTGATAGATTTCTTTCAAACTATTCAACATATTTTCACTCCTCTAACGATTTAATAAATAAAATAAAAGTGTTCCACACACGGAAAATAGCATAATAATAATGACTGCTATCGCAAAAATTCTTTGCGCTAATTTCATTTTATCCACTGGTCTTTTTTTCTCAAACGCCTCTTCATTCAAATTTTCTTTCATTTTTCTAACTCCTTTCTTCTTACACCATATCATTCATCGAATATAGCCCATTTTCTTTATGCAAAATAAATTCTGCCGCCTTGATGGCGCCTCTTGCAAATACATTTCTAGACGTGCAATTATGCGTAATTTCTAGACTTTCATTTTCACCAAAGAAAATGACACTATGTTTTCCAACTTCTGTTCCTCCACGAATGGAATGAATTCCAATTTCTTTTTTCGTACGTTTTTCTCGTTTGCTATGACGATTGTACTCGTAATTCATGTCGCCATTCAACGCCTCATTCATGCTGTCTGCTAACAACAAAGCTGTTCCACTTGGGGCGTCAATTTTTCGATTATGATGTGTTTCCACGATTTCAATATCAGAATTGTCCAATTTAAGGGCAAGTTCGCGAATCACTTTTGCCATCAAATTGATTTCATACGACATATTGGCTGATTTGAAAATTGGAAACTTTTCTGCATATTTTTCAATTTTTTTCATTTCGTTATCCGAAAAACCAGTTGTTGCAATCACGGTTGGAACGTGATTTTTCTCCGCCCATTCCAAAATTTTGAAACTTGCCTCTGGAATTGAAAAATCAATAATGACATCTGGCATAATATCAATCTCACTTACTTTCGTAAAAACAGGAAATGCATTGTCACCTGCATCGACTCTATCCACTCCGCAAACAACATCCATATCTTGTGCCACTTTTACTTCGTGAGCCACAACTTGTCCCATTTTTCCATTACATCCATTGACTAAAACTTTCATCTAAAACTCCTTTCGTTTAATTATTTTCCTTTTCTTGCTGCCTTAATTGCTTGATTTTCTTCCATTTTCGCATTGCCTTTTTATATTTCAAAAAGGCAAAAAATTCTTTGGTCGCACAATATTTATCCACAAATGTGACAATATAACTTTCTGCATATCTCGGCAAACGTACTGTTAATGGCCACATATGCTTGACAATAATATCCTTTTCTACATCGTTTAATTCAAAATTTTCACTGGCATTATTTAAGGCAATTCTTGGATGACGATAAGCATGAAATTTTTTCTGCCCTTCCACCCCTTTATTGCGCCAATTATAAAAGTAAAAATCATGAAGCATTGCGCCACGCGCCGCCGAAATATAATCCAAGCCAAGACGCTTGCAAATCGCATACGTATAAAATGCCACATGGTAGCAATGTTCATAGCGCGATGTTCTCATGTGTTGCACATGTTCTCTCAAAGATATCACACTGGAATTTTGTGTGATATCTTTGAGAATTTCTTTGAATTCTTGAACATTCACATCTACTTTTACTAAATCTTTTTGCTTCAAATTCATCGCTCCTTTATGCTTTTTTCATTTGCTCGATTTCACATTTCAAAATCGCTTGATTCTCTTGCGTCATTTCAACCAAGGGAAGTCTTGGCACGCCACAATTGTAGCCAATCATATTCAAACCAGCTTTTACTGGAATTGGATTAACTTCTGAGAAAAGCGCTTTGATTAATGGAATTGCTTTGATTTGCGCTTGAGTTGCTTTTTCCAAATTTCCGCCTGAAAAAGTCATCTACCATAGTATGCGTAAATTCTGGCATAATATTAGAAAGAACTGAAATAACACCAATTCCTCCCACTGACAAAACAGGCAAAATTTGGTCATCATTGCCAGAATAAATGGCTAAATCTTCCCCGCACAAATTCGCAATTTCAGCCACTTGGGACAAATTTCCACTGGCTTCTTTGACTGCCACAATATTTTCGATTTTCGAAAGTTCTAGGCAAGTTTTTGGCAAAATATTGACACCAGTTCGACTTGGCACATTGTATAAAATAATTGGCAATTTGGTTTCGTTTGCGATAGCTTTGTAATGCGCCACCAAACCTTGTTGCGTTGTTTTGTTGTAATATGGCGTCACAATTAAGGCGCCATCTACGCCTGCACTTTCTGCAAATTTCGTCATTTCAATTGCAGATTTTGTGCAATTTCCACCCGTTCCCGCGATGACAGGAACTCTCTTATGTACCACGTCAACTGCAAATTGAATCGTTTTTTTTCTTTCTTCTAACGTCATGGTAGACGATTCACCTGTCGTTCCGCAAACAATGATAGCATCAATTCGATTGGCGATTTGATTTTCCAGCAATTTCTCAAATTCTTCAAAATTTACGCCGTCATCCGTAAAAGGCGTTACAATCGCTGTTCCACAGCCTTTAAAAATAATTTTTTTCATACAAAACTCCTTTATTTGTATTATATGCCAATCGGGAAAAAAAATCAATTAAAAAATTAATTATTTTCAATTTTCGTTACCACGCCATCAATCGTCTGATATACTCGATTTTTATTAATTTCTATCTTATTCAAAAGTTCCTTTTCCAAATCTATACCTAAAATCTCAGAAAGCCCCAACAAATAAATCACAACATCTGCGATTTCTTCGCCAACGTTCCCTTTTTTCTTCCAATACGCCTCATACGCCTCACTCAATTCGCCATATGTAAGCGCAAATTCCATGCTCACATCTGTGACATTAAAATGTTTATCCAACTTATTTTGATACACTTGCTTTTGCAATTCTTTCAAATCAACCATAATTGTACTCCTTATTCCATTCAAATTCTCTTATTTCACAATTTCCCATTCCACTCATTCGCATGGTTCCATCATCTTCAATTCCCTCAAAATATGCCAAAATCACATGTGATATCGCACCATGCGTCACCAACAAAACATTTTTATCCTGATATTTTTCCTTCACCTCATCCAAAAATCCCCAAACTTTATCACACAAATCTACCACTGGCTCTATGTTATCTTCTTTCGTATTTAATAAACAATTCCAAGCATTTGTAAATTTCTGCTGATATTTTTCTGGACGCTTTCCCTCCAAGTCGCCAAAATTTCTTTCCTTTAATCGCTCCTCAAAAACAATCGGCACTTGTTTGTCTTGATTTACAATTTCCGCCGTTTTCCTCGTTCTTTTCAGTGGCGAACACAAAATCACATCAATCTCACACTGATTAAATTTTTCCCTCGCCTTTTTCGCTTGCTCCACACCATTTTCATTTAACTCGATATCCGTACAACCTTGGACTTTTCCTGCTACATTCCAATCCGTCTGCCCATGTCTCATTACATATAACTTCATTTTTTTCCTCCTTCTCTATACTAAAAATATCTACAATATTTTTAGTATAGAAGCGAGCGAAATTTTGCTTTGCAAAATTTCTCACGCTTTTATCAATGTTTCATACAAAATCCTGGCTCCGTTTCGCTCAAGAAATATTCGGTATACGTATTTTTGCAACTACTTTTCGCACGCATAAAACTGTCTTTGCAAATCTCAACCGAAACGACATCTTTCGCCTCTTTAAACTTGCTATTTTCCAAATTCGTATGTACCTTTTGCATCACATTTGCCCACATTTCGCCAGCTGGATTTTTCCCCGAATATTCAATTCGCTCGCTCAAATCATAACCAAACCACGCAACTGTGGTATAATAATTCGTAAAACCACATAGCCATCTATCAAAATCTTCGTTTGTGGTACCTGTTTTTGCTGCGACTTCCATTCCTTTTATCGCACAATACGTTGCCGTTCCATTTTGTCCTTCCACTGGTTGCACCAGCAATTTTTTCGTAACATATGCCACTGTTTCTGAAAATGCTTTTCTTTTGTGTGCTTCCGAATTCAGAACAATACTTCCATTGCTTGCTACAATTCTGGTGTAAAAAGTTGGTTCTCGATAAACACCATCATTGGCGATTGTGGCGTAGGCACCTGCCATTTCCAGCGGAGAAATTCCGCTTATCCAAGCCGCCCAAAGCAAGTGACAGATTCTCATCTTTTTCATTCAAAGTGGTTATTCCCATTTTTTTCAAATATTTGATGGCAACTCCTGGCGTCAATTGCTCCATAATTTTCACAAATGGAATATTTTGGGACGACTCCACCGCACGCCTTACCGTAATATTGCCCAATTCATCATTATAATTAGTTGGCGTATATTCTTCGCCATTGTAATCAATAAACAACGTAACTTTGTCCTCATACTGGCTTACTGGCGTGATGATTTTTTCCGCCAACGCCGGAACCAGCACTGCTAACGGCTTACTGCTCGAACCCGTCTGACGCACCGCCTGCGTGGCTCGATTAAAGCAGCGATTTTCCGTTTTTTCACCAAGTCCACCAACGCATGCCACCACATAACCCGTTTCATTATCTACCATAATCATGGCAGCTTGTGCGTTGTCCGCTCCGTTTTGCGATTTCAATTGATATTTCGTTTTCGCAAATTCCTTTTCCATTTCCTCCTGAATTTTGTCATCTTGCGCACTATAAATTCGTGCATTTGCCATAGACAAATAATTCGTAGCAAAAGCTGTCGAAACGTTTTTCTTTTTGGCAAAATCAGAAATCACTTCCGACAAAAGTGCGTCCACATGATAAGAATAGATGTCTTGCTCTTTTGTGTCAAACTTGCCTTTTTTGAAAGCAAGACCTGCTTCTACTTTGGCAACTGCTTCCTCATATTCCGCATTCGTTATATTGCCTAACTCCTGCATTTTCCCTAAAACTACTTTCGTTCTTTTCTCAATTTTTTCTGTATTATCTTTGTCTTTGTTAAATGGATTATAGGCATTTGGCGCATGATTGATGCCTGCCAAAAAAGCACATTCCTCCAAAGTTAATTGGTCGACTTTTTTACTAAAATAATACTGTGCGCCTGCGCCAACACCGTACACATTCGGACCTACGTAAATGATATTCAAATATGCTTCTAAAATCTCATCTTTGCTCATGCACCATTCGAGCGAAACCGCTCTGCCCCATTCACTGACTTTTCGAGAAATCGAATTCGCATCATCGCCTGTGATATTTTTCGCCAACTGCTGCGTAATCGTGCTGGCGCCAAAAGATGCTTTTCCTAAATGAATCACATACGAACCAATGGCGGCAGCCGTTCTTTTCACATCTACCCCAAAATGGCGATAAAATCTTTCGTCTTCTATAGCGACATACGCCTGTTTCAGATTGTCAGGTACCTGACTAAATGAAACATTTTCACGTTTTCTCTCGCACCCAATTTCGGCAATCGTTTCTCCCTCTACATTTACCACTTTCGAAGGTTGATTGGCTATCATGGCTTCCGCCAGCGTTTGCCAATCATGAACATTAACTCCCGTTTTGACGGCAATTGCAAGGATGCAAAGCAAGCTAAACACAAGGATGAACCTTTTTATTTTCTTCAAATTTTTGTCCTCCTTAATTTTTGAAATTGTATCATACTTTTGTAGAAAAGTAAACAGTTCAAAAATGATTCTTTCTATTGATTTTTCAAAAATTTTATGAAAAAAAATAGGATAACACTTGACAAGCCAAAAAATAAATAGTATAATAATTTTTGTCAGTTAACTTACGCAACTGTGGCGAAACTGGCAGACGCACAGGACTTAAAATCCTGCGGGACTTAAACTCCCGTGCCGGTTCGATTCCGGCCAGTTGCACCAAGAATACCAAGTATTCAAAAAAACTTGGTATTCTTATTTTTTACTCTTGCCAAGTTTATTTTTTTCTGATATAATAAAAATGAATTTCATTTGGAGCAGTATCGAAGTGGTCATAACGAGCCTGACTCGAAATCAGGTAGTCCTGAACAAGGGCCCGTGGGTTCGAATCCCACCTGCTCCGCCAGAAAGAAAACACATACTAGTACCTTAAAATCTGTACTTTGTATGCGTTTTTTATTCTTTGCTCAGCTCTTCCATCGTTCTTTCCTTAATTTCTTCAATTTGTTTTCTAAAATCATCAAAAGATTTTCCGATATTCCCTACAATACTTGCTTTATCAAGATTTTTTTCAAAACTCTGAAACTGCATACCTAGCTGCTGATAACGAATTTCATCTCCATTTCTCATTTTATTTTCTGTTTCAGAATCATAATTTTCAAATATTTTAAGCACAATAACATCATTTTTTGCTATCATCTCGGTATTTTCTTCCAAAGTTTCTTGGACGGTTTCACAGGCGAGTTGGTTTTTGAATTGATACAAATCTTGTAATGACATCCCTTTTATTTGTTCTAATGCAGGACGTGGCATATTGGCATATTGCTCAGCAACCTGTTGTTGCATTTTAAAAATTTCATCAACCAAATCAATATCCATACAAGTTGGTAAAATCTCTGGATTATCCTTTAATTCCTCAATCTCTTTCAAAACTTCTTCATCACTTTTGAAAGTATATCTTCCATCTCCTGTCTTTTTAGCACCAGAACTAATCACAAAATTTGCCACTTTAAAATAAGTTTCTTGCTTATCTTCTGAAATGTCTTTGTCTTTTAAGCACAAATATTCTTGTCCACCTGACATTATGAATGGCGCTGAAGTTTTACCAATATCGGTAATTTGTGCCATCTCCTCTTTGGATAATATCGGTAACTCTTTGGAAAAAAATGTATTATCTTTCATAAAATTTATCGAAAAATCTCGATTATTCAAGCCATTTTCTTGCAATGCTCTTGAAGAACAACTATGGGATGGATCATTGCGTTCTGTCTTAACTATATCATAGTTGTTCAATCTCAAAAAATTCCTTAAACAAGTTGTTGGGTCACCATCATAATAAATGATTGGATACTTCTCTCTATCCTCGTCTGGAATTGGTAAATGATTTCTAGCTTGCCATTTTACCAGAATAACAGCATCATCCGAAAGTTGCATACTGGTTCCTTTTGTCCATGCATCAGAAGGAGAAATTCTCTCCATTTCATCTTGATGAACATCATATCTCTCAATAATCATATAAGTGGGACTATCCCAATTTCCCTCTCCTGCTGATGTATTTTCAACTCGATTATTCATCGTAAAATGAACTTCATGTCTATGATGTAATGAATTAACTCTTTTTTCACTCCATGATATTCCATTTCTCTAGCATTCAGTTTTCCACCATCATAAGATGACAAAATAACCTTATCTTTCGGGAAAAAATTGGTACAATGAACCAAAACTTTTGCTTTGCTATCAACTTGACTGGCATTTTGTTCCAGACAATCTTCTCCTAACCCAACATCTTCATCTGTTATAACTAAAGTTCCATTTACTTCTCTCAAACATTCTGGCATCTTTTTTGCTTCTTTTTTCGCACCTAATTCTTTTTTGCTTTCCTCTAGCTTCTCTTTTTCTTCATTCAAATTTTCCCATTCTTTCTTACCCGTGCTTAACTCTTTTTCGTATGTTTCTATTTGTTGATTTACTTCATAATATTTTCCCTTATGGAAAAAGCTTGCCAACTTGCTAAGAATACCAATCTTTTGTTGCACCACTAGTGCTTTTGCTTTTTCTTCTTCAAGTCTTTCTATTTTAGCTTTCCCATAATCTACTGAACCATATTTTCTTTCTAATTTTTCCGAAACATTTTTATATTCCTGTGCTAATCTTCTTGACTCTCTAAGTTCTTCTAATGTTTTTTTACGATTAAAATCTTGTAACATGATTTTTCTCCCTTGTAAACCTAATAACAAAATCACTTATTTTATTCATACACTGGCTTGAAAATATACAATCCGTCCTCCTCATAAAGCTTCTCAAAATTCATCTCATAGCCACGCTCGTTGATATCATTTTTCACCACAATATAGTCAATTCCCAACTTTTGCAAATCGTGATAATTTAGCCAAATGAGCATATTGTCCGCCGCCGGAAGTTCGATGTGCGTTTCCCCGTCTGTCAGATTGATATTCATGTGCTCATAGCGATTGTAGAATTTTTTCTGAGGCTCCGCGTTTTCGCCCAGCAACAATTCAAACAACTCCAAATTCGGATACACATTGGTGGAATCAATCGTGCGAAGACCATTTGCCACCATGTAATTATTCAAATAAATTCCAGTATCGTCCCCCAGCCATAAAGCATCTGGGTCTTGCTCCCTAATTTCGGCAAACTTCGAACAAATCGGTTTTTCGTAAATCACATCTGTTGTACGAATGACCGGATTGACTGCAATTCCCGTTACTAAAGCAATAAACATCAACACATACAAAGTGCCATGTTTGATTTTCTCGTTGTTACTATTGAAAATTCCAAAAATCGCGATGCCAAACAAAATCGTAGAAATTAGGATTTTTACGAACCCAAAATAACCTGGCAAATTACAAATCGTCACCGCCTGATACATCATATAACCAGTCGCGAAAATCGGCAAAATGTAAGCTATGATGCGCGGAAACCATTTCGTTTCTTTGTCGATTACGGCAAACAAATAAATCAGCATATAAATTTGTAAGGTGCCTAACGGAATCGTTGCTCTTGGCGCCGTTGTCATGGACATTAAACTGCATTTTGCCAAAATTTCTGGAAATCCCCATTTGCACCAAATCGTCAAAAATAGGCTGACGCTAATTGCTGGCAAGAAAAATTTCCAATGTTTTTTGTCTTTTCTGTTCAAAATAACATAAATCACGCTTAACAAAATTGGTAATGGATAAAACGACAACATGCTAGACGCTTCGCAAGGATTTGGGCAATATTTGTAGGCGAAAAATAAATTATAAAAATACGCATACAAAATCGTCGCTCCTCCACCTACTTCACGTCTTTCGCCTGGATAATCAGTATGCATAATCGCATTGATTGTGTCGCCTGATAAAGCAAACCAGCGAACCAGCAAACCGCCTACGCAAAGCAAAGTCACCACGATTGTCGCACAGTCAAAGAGATTAATTTTATAACCATTTTTGAAGTTTGTGATCATTATCCAAATAAAAATCGCTAAAAATACGTACGCAAACGAAACTTGCCATGCTGGATACAAAATAAAAATGTACGAAGTGATGGCAACAATTTCGCCAATTCCGCACAAAATTTTTGTGCTTTTTTTGTCCGTTTCCATAAATTTATTGAGCAAAAGCAAAATAATTTGTCCCCAAATTAAAGTATCCATGCAATACCACCATTGCGTGGCGCTTGAGAACGTTATCATCAGCATGCCACAAAGTGAAATGCGTTTTTTGCCATTGGTCAAAAGCATGCATATTTCGAATGAACCAAGTAACATGGCGACAAGGCGGATGTACCAATAAAAACTTAAGCCTCTGTCGTTTCCCAATAGCAAAAACATGATTTGGAAAGGCTTGCCCAGCATCAAAATGTCTTTGACTGGGCTGTTTACTAACGTGAACATATCTGTTGCCACGCCACGTAATTCGTCGTCAAAATATTGGAATTTATCGTTTCCAACGCCTTGTGACAAAATATATAACGTAGAAGTCGCCCATTCGTCGGTTCTCACCATTCTCGCAAAACCTAACAATGGATGAAAACGGTTGTCATCCGAATTGGTTTGAAATTGGTCATTAAAATTGACAATCGACGAGCCAGACAACTTAAAAAGCATCACAAAAACAAGAAAGCCTGCCGCCAATTTGTAACGTTGCCTGTAAATCCATTCATACAAATTATTTAATTTCAGCACAAAATGCAAACCAACAAATGCAAAAGCCATTGCCACAATTAGCATTCTTGTTTTGGAATCATAGCTGTTATCAATATATTTGGTATAAAAACCATATTCAAAAATCACGCTTGCTACAATTGCCAAAAAGACAACGATTGCTAATTTTACTTTTGTGTAATTTTCTTTATTTAAGAAATTTTTGATTGTTTCCAATTTCGTCCTCCTACCACTTTATATCAATCTGTAACTTATCCACCATAAAACGATACGTCCAAACATACACATCTGGCAAGCCCATTCGATAAAATAAATGCACGCCCCAAATCGCAATAAATTTCAAGCCCTTTGGGAAGCAATGCGAAATTTTGAAAAATTTCGATTTTCGCCATGTTGGAAAATGCTCATCAAAATAGCTTGTCACTTCTTTTAGCATTTTATGCATATTGACTGTTTTATCATATGACACCATATACATCCACGAAATTCCCAAATGCAAAAACGCCATTTCATCCAAGCAATATTTGAATTCTTCGTAAATCCCTTTTTGGATTGCATTCTCCTTGGTTACCAACAAATATTTTTTCAAATTATCAATATCTTGTCTGTTCATATTATGAATTTGCGAACTAGAACGCAAATAATAATGATACAAAACATCTGGTATAAATGTCAATTTTTTGACGCCATTCATATACGAATGAATGAGAAACAACGTATCATTACAACCGCGAAATGGCAAAAATTCCGCATCTTTGACTTTTTCCAAACGATAAATTTTATTCCACAAAGACGGATTGGCATACACAATAAAATCGTCCTCGAAATCCACTTCTTTGTTCATCGTGCCATACTGTGTCATCTCTGTTGCCACCGTTTTTCCGGTATCTAAATCCACGCGGTCATAGCCGCAAAAAGCGATGTCAGCATCATTTTTTTTTGCGGCTTGGTACAATTTTTCTGCCCACGTTACTTCTGGAATGTCGTCATTATCCATGAAACCAACGTATTCGCCAGTCGCTTTTTTTAAGCCATACGTACGTGCTGACCATTCGCCTCCATTTTCCTTATGAAATGTCCTTACTTTTTCTGGATACTTTGCCGCATATTCATCTACAATCTTGGCTGAATCATCACTTGAGCCATCGTCCACACAAATGATTTCAATTTCTTTTAACGTCTGATTCACCAATGGCTCTAAACATCTTCGTAGCAGATTTTCTGCATTATATACTGGAACAACAATGGATACTTTTATCTTACTCATTTTTATTTAGCTTCCTCCATTTTATTTTTTATTACGCAAAATATAAAATAATTTCTGAAATCGCTGATAAATTTGCTAATAAAATAAATAGCAAAGTGTATTTATTCAATAATTCTCCTTTGAATTCAATTTTCTTGTTCGTACATAAAATTGCTAACAATAACATAATTGGAATAAAATACCTGCCTTGAATTCCAGAAATCCATTCATTTTTTAAAGGTGTCCATTGAATATATAACGATAATCCCATTAATACAACAACTGAAAATGCACAAAATCCAATCAATATCTTTTTTCCATTCTCTACTGTTTTTTCATTTTCAATCAATAAAGAAACAATAAAAATAGAAATCAACATATAGATATAAGGCAGAAACACATGTATTTTATAATATCCTAACAAAGCCCCAAACATAGATAATAAAATTTGTCCAATTACATTTTCATTACTCATTGTGTTAACTGCAATTGGAACAAGTTTATGGGGATTATGTATGATATAATCAATTTGTTCACTAGAAGAAGAACCATTTACCCCAGAATCTAAGTATCTTGAGGCATGTGCTGTCCATCCTAAATTAATGCCAACTACAACAATTGCTAAAGTGAATATAATAATATTTTTCTTTTTTAACGTACCAAATCTTTCTTTTGGTATTAAAAATAAGATTAAACACAGCGGTAAATAAACGATTTTACACATGGATAATACGATGCTTATCACGCACATCATAGCAATTTGCAGTTTATTCATTGGATCTTTTTTGGTATATATCATATATAATGTAAATGAAACAATCGCAATAGACATGGCTATTGTTAAAGCATCTGGAGAAAGTGAAACCATCTCTTGCATCGTAATTGGAAGTGTTGCTATAACATACACAAATCCTTTTTTAAAAGGCAAAAATTTTATTGCAAAATAAAGGATTGCTACATAACAAATAAAATTCGTAGCTCTTCCCATAAAAACTTGCATAATAAATGACAAATTAAACAATTTCCCAATTCCTACCCCAATTGCTTGAGGAATATAACATATAAAAGAATATAACACGGTATTACTAAACTCATAAAAAGATTTATCCTCTGTTGCTTTAACATGAAACATTTCGGCTTGCGTTTCATAATCAACGACTTTTGGAGGGATTTGAGCAAAACTTGAAGTTAAAAAATTACCACCTTGTCCTTTTTCATTCATTTCAGAAATAAAATGTCCGTCTGTTATTTCATAAATTCTTAAAAAATGATTTTGTTCATCCATAATTGTCCCATAAGGAAAAGCAAATAAATAGAAGATTCCCAAAGGAATTATCGTTAATAAAAATAATTTTTCTATTTTTATATTACTACCATTCCATTTTTTATAAATAAATGCAAATCCAATCCCTCCTACAACTGTCAAAAGGATATTGAAAATTAAAACAAAATTCTTTTCATTATCTGCTGAAGTCAAAATAACACTTATATTGACTAAAATAAAAAATATTGTAAATATCATATAGACATAATTATTTTTTATTCCATTTAAAACTTTCTTCATAACTTGTTCCTCCCCAATATTTTTACTTTTCTTTATGTTTTTCCTCTTTTAATCGATGTTCACAATCAATTAATCGCATTTCAAAATTCTGTTTTGATGTTTTGATAATATTGTCTAAAATAAGTCCCGAAAAAAGCGATTGAAGGGTACATACAAAAAGTAACATACTCACAATAATCGATGGCACTTTGACTTCTCCCGTTTGGAACAATGCGACAACAGCTGGCACAAAGAAAACCAAGCCTAAAATCGCCATAATTCCTGCAACAATCGAGAAAAAGCTTAGTGGCTTATAATTTTTATAAAGCGAAAAAATTGTTTTGATGACTTTCAAGCCGTCTGAAATCGTGTTTAATTTTGACTCGCTTCCCTCTGGTCTATCACGATATTCAATAATCACATTTTTGATTTTCAAATTTTTGTCCAAACTATGAATGGTCATTTCGTTTTCCAATTCAAATCCTTTTGACATGACTGGAAATGTTTTCACAAAACGATAACTAAACGCCCTGTAACCAGTCATCACATCACGAATATCACTTTTGTAAATCGTGTTGATAAGCACACGTGTTAACACATTTCCAAACCCATGAAAACGTCTTTTATTTTCGGTAAAATAAGTGGACGAAAGTCTATCTCCAATCACCATATCAACATTTTCGTTTAACACACAATCAATCATTTCGCGCGCATTTTCGGCAGGATAGGTGTCATCTCCATCCACCATAATGTAACTTTCCGCATCAATTTCGCGAAACATGGTTCGAATGACATTTCCCTTCCCTTGCTTGGTTTCTCTTTTCACAATCGCACCTGCTGCCTTAGCAATTTCGGCTGTTTTATCTTTGGAATTATTGTCATACACATAAATTTTCGCTTCTGGTAATTCTTTTTTAAAATCCTCCACTACTTTTTGAATCGTTTTTTCTTCGTTGTAACATGGAATTAGAACTGCTATTTTATCCATTTTTTTCATCCTTTCTTTTTTCTATATTCTATTTTCTAAATAATTTTTTTATCTATATCTTTCTTTTTAAAAATTAACAATTTGCTAAAAATAAAATTCAAAATAATCACAATCACATTCGAGATAATTTTCATCAGCATGTAATTCCATTGCAAACGTGTCACAAAAATATTCATGATGATTAACTCCACAATGGCTGTCACAATTCTACAACCAACAAATGAGAAAATCTCTTGCAACAATTCTTTGACCGTATTTTTTCTCGAGTTAAATACATATAATTTATTGGTCACATAGGCAAAAATCCATGCTGCCAAAATCGCAACAATTGTACTTAAATTGACTTTCCATTGTTCTGGAAGAGTTGCAAATACGACATAATACGTCAAGGCTGCTGTGACAATATTCACAATGGTTGACAGCACACCAAACACCAAATAACGCATGCC
Organism: uncultured Clostridia bacterium; assembly: GCA_947649935.1. Taxonomy (GTDB): domain Bacteria; phylum Bacillota; class Clostridia; order TANB77; family CAG-508; genus Scatovivens. The sequence continues at coordinate 52,774 of CANSTR010000005.1, read as the reverse complement.
TTCCCTATGTTCTTCATACAAATCTGCCAATTTTCCTAATTTGATTTTTCTTAAAATATTCAAACAAAATGCTTCTATTTTATCAATCATGGATTCTCCTTTTTATTTCGTGATGGGTCGATGTAGGCTATCTTCCCCTACCGTGAAATGGCAATCTTCTCGCGAGAAATTTTCATTATAATACGGGTCACCTTTTTGCAAAAATGCTTTCCATTTTTCCTGAAAATTCCTTTTTTCACGCTCAAATCTCGCCTGTTTCTCTGGCGTATCCTCCAATCCACGCGTTTTCGACTCTGCGTGAATGAATTCCACATAAGGATTATACACTACTCTGTAACCTTTTTCAAGTATTTTTAGACAAAAATCTACATCATTAAAAGCAACTTTGAACAATTCTTCATCCATAAAACCAACTTCTTGATATATTTCACGTCTTGCAAACAAGCATGCACCAGTCACTGCGGCTACATTTCTGGTCGCCGCTTCTCTGGCAAAATAGCCATGCTGACCAAATGGCAAATTCACCAACAAATTCGCTGCTGTTCCTTGAATGCCAACCGCAATTCCTGCATGTTGTATCGTTTTATCTGGATAATACAAACGCGCCCCAACGGCTCCAATTTCCTGATTTTGCGCATATCCAATTAGCAATTCTAGCCAATCTTTCGTCAAAACTTGGGTATCATTATTGAGTTGCAAAACGAAATCTCCCGTCGCATTTTTCACGCCAAAATTAATCAACTTCGCATAATTAAATTCTTTTTCTTGGCTCACAATCACTTTTACTTTTGGATTTTCTTGCACTTTTTTGTAATATTCAAACGTTTTTGATTTTTCACTATTATTTTCAATCACGATAATTTCGTAATTTTTATAAGTCGAATTTTTCAAAATTGATGCAATACATTTTTGCAAAGTTCGTAGATTATCTTTATTAGGAATCAGAATGGAAACTTTTGGCGTGCCTTCTATCGCAAATTTGATTTGATAAATTCCTGGCACCTCTCCCGGATTTTCCACTGTTGCCTTTTTGTGAGTTCTTTTCAAATGTTCTTCCACAGCCTTCAAACCTGCGTCAAATGCGTATAATTTGTTTTCTGCTACATTGGCAGTCGAATTTTGCGTCGTTCTCCAATGATACAAAATCTTTGGAATATGAAGAATTTGCTTCGTATTTTCCGTTGCGCGCAAGACATAATCAAAATCCTGTGCACCATCAAAACGGCTATCCAACTTGCCAATCTTCTGCACCAACTCTTTTTTCATCACCACCAAATGCGTGATATAATTATTGCATTCCAACGTTTCTGGCGAAAAATCCGGCTTAAAATACGGCGCAAAACGATTGCCCAACTCGTCAATTTTGTCCTCATCAGAGTAAATCAATTCCGCCTCTGGATGCTCATTGATTGCCTTCACAATCTCATACAACGCAAATGGCGATACGCAATCATCGTGGTCCACAAAAGCGATAAAATCGCCAGTTGCCATTTTCAACGCTTCATTCGTATTTTCCGAAATCCCTTTATTTTCACCCAAAAACTGATATTTTATCTTAGGATTATCGCTACACAACGCAACAATTGTATCATTTTTTTGCTCACTTCCATCTGCCAAACAAAGTTCCCAATTTGAATATGTTTGCAATAACACTGAATTGAGTAACTCCAAAAACAAATTTTCCTCTGGATTGTACATCGGAACCACAATGCTAATTTTAGGCTGAAAAGCAAATGGCTCATTTTTTTGCAATTCCAATTCTGCCTCGCTTGGTTCCTTTTTCGCCATCCAATTTTGGTATAATTCTTGTGCTGATTTTTGCTTCCTTTTTTCCAATCGAAAAACACGCAAAACGATTTTTTGAATCGTTTTCCAAATCCCATATCGCTTTAAATAATAAACTATTTTTTGCAACTGATATTTCATAGTTTCTCCCTATTTATCATGATTAATTCGAACACGCTTCATATGATACACTTCTGTATCCAAACTCAAATTGATGTTATAATACGGGTCACCTTCATCCAAAAAATTCTGCCACTTTTCCTTAAAAGTATTAATCTCGCCTTGAAAACGTTTGATTTTCTCCAGCGTATTTTCCTCGCCTCGACTTTTGGATTCATAATGCACAAACTCCACAAACGGATTGTACACAATCAAATAGCCTTTTTCACGAATTTTCAAGCAAAAATCCACGTCATTAAACGCAACCGCCAATTTTTCGTCCATGTAACCAACTTCTTCATACATGCTTTTCGGCGTCATAATGCACGCAGCTGTGACGGCGCTTAAATTCTGTATCATGCTTTCCTGTGCAAAATAGCCGTGTCCCTTTTTCGGAATACTTTTGAAACGATTTCCCGCAACACCGCCAAGCCCAACAATAATACCAGCATGCTGAATCGTCTCATCTGGATAATACAACTTCACACCAACGGCGCCAACATCGCTCCTTTGCGCAAAGCCAAGCATGATTTCCAGCCAATTCGGCGTCAGTAACTCGGTATCATTATTCAGTTGAACCACATATTCTCCTGTGCAATTTTTGACCCCAAAATTCACAATTCCCGAATAGTTAAACCCTGTTTTTGGATATTTGACAACCTTAATTTTTTCGTTCTTTTCTAACTCTTTGTAATATGCAAAAATTTCCTCTGTCTCACTATTATTCTCGACAATCACGATTTCGTAATTCTCATACGTCGTTTTTTGAAGCACAGAATTGATGCACACTTCCAAAATTTCTTTGCCATCTTTATTGGGAATCACAAGCGAAACTTTTGGATTGCCTTTCACCTCGTAATCGATGCGGTAAATTCCAGGAATCGCACCATTGGAAACTTTTCCAGCTAGCCCCACTCTTTCCAAATGCGCCTCGATTGCCTTAATTCCATTGTCAAAGGCATAATTTTTCGCTTCGCTATTTTCCATCGCCGTCGAACCTTTATGCACGCGCCAATGATACAAAATACGCGGAATATGCTTGATATTTTCCGGCTTTACCACTTCCGACATGCGCAAAAAAATATCATAATCCTGCGCACCATCAAATTCTGAACGAAAACCACCTAGCTTGTCCATCAATTCCTTTTTGAAAACGCTAAAATGGCAAATATAATTTTGGCATCTGAGTGTATCTGGCGCAAATTCTGGCTTAAAATAGGCATCAAAACGATTACCATTTTGGTCGATTTTATCTTCATCCGAATATAAAAATTCCGCTTCTGGAAATTGATTTATCCTTTTGACCACTTCGTATAACGCATACTTTGCAAGCACATCATCATGGTCCAAAAGCGCGATATAATCGCCAGTTGCCATTTTGATGGCTTGATTGGTATTCTCCGAAATACCCTTATTTTCATGCAAAAATTGGTATTTGATACGACGATCTTTTTCCAGAATTTTATGCAATTTTTCGTTTTGCGTTTCGCTCCCGTCGGCAAAACAAAGTTCCCAATTGCTGTATGTTTGCTGCAAAACAGAATTCACCAATTCTTTCAAAAACTTTTCTTTGGTATGATACATCGGAACTACGATGCTAATTTTCGGCATGTTTTTGAATTTCTTTTTCGTCTGTGCCTTAATTTCCCAATCGCGCACCTCATTGCTGTGAATCCAGTCGCCATAATCGCCATAATTCACATCACGTTCGCCTTTTAAAATACGAATTAATTTTCGACTTCCCACTTTCAAACATTTCAAAATTGTTTTAAAAATTCCATATTTTTTCACATAAAATTTGATTTGATTTTTCATATGATGCGTATCAATCATGATTTCACCCATTATTTCCTTTCAAAAATCGTTTTATTTTCTTGGCCGTTTGCCAAATTTTTGTATTCTGCTTTTTCTGAAATCTTTCCACCAAAAAGCCATATCGATTTTTATAATCTTGCAATTCTTTTAGGTTTGCACTTAAATTAATTTGCAAAACACGCAAATCATAAACATCCGTTTTGCGTTGCAAATCGTCTACTTTTTCGGTACAAACCACCTCATTTTTCGCCTTCCCACTTTTCTCATAAATTGCCTCATATTCCTTTTGCATTTGCTCAAGGTTTTTAAATTCATATGTTTCAAAATGATTTTTGACGGCTTCATATTCGTCTTGATGATTTCTAATTTCTTCGATTTTGCTTAAAATTTGCTCAGCAGAAGTTCCGAACAGGAAGCACCCAACCGCAATTTATCACGTTTTAAACGCTCTGCAATCGCGCCAATGTCAAACGAAATCACCGGAATTTTCGCCATATAACTTTCGGTTAATGTATACGAATATGTCTCCGGCCAAATCGGAAACAAGCAAACCAAATCAATTTGATGTTCCCTTAACAATTGTGGCAATTCGCCTCTTCGGTAACTTCCATGAAAGGTATAATTTTGCGTATTTTTTTCCAGCTCTTCATCAAACGTTTTCCCAAATAAATGAATTTTTATTTTTTCACTCGTATTTTTTTCAATCAATTCTTTTAAAATCTCGCTTCCCTTATGCTTTTCCATAGCGCCAACAAAGGCAATGTCAAACGTATCTTTGGATTTTCGTGCATCATCATCTGGGCAGATGTGGGCATCTGCCCCTACGACGTCTGTTCCATGTTCTATGACGTCAATTTGTAAATCTGGATATGCCTGTAAAAATAATTGTTTCGTATTTTCCGATGGTGCAACGACTTTATCAAATTTTTGCAAGATTTGATGACATTCTTTTCGCCATTTATCCAACACATTTTCATTAATTTTATGTTTTTCCGCAAAACATTCTTTGCAATCAAGCGGATTAATTTCGCTACAGAATTTGCCCTTATTCACCATATTAATCGACGGACAAAGCAGGTACAAATCATGCAAAGTAACGATTGAATAAGCGCCATATTTTTTAGCAATTTCCGCCACATCAAATGTTTGGAACAAAAAATGATGACTATGGACTATATCAAAATGAAAACTGGCAAATAATTTTTCCAAAACATCTACGTAAGTTTGCTCATGAAAATTCAATTGCCCATACATGCCAAGCTCTGTTTTGATGTTATAAATTAGCCTTCCAATTTTTTGTGTATACAAATAAACAGACAAGCGCGACAAATCATTTTTATCAGGACATACTACAAAACAGGCGTCTTTTTTGCGCACTTTTTGAATGATATCTTTCATGTGCAAAGACGCGCCACCCGTCATTTCCATGTTTTCTTCCCATTCATTTACCAAAAATAAAATGCGTTTTTTGCCATACAATTCTGTATTGATTCTCACATTATCTTGAATATCTTTCAAGGGATTGACATGGATAAAATGGTCTGTTTTAAACGTTCCAATCGGATGCATTTCACGCAGTTTTTCCATGTGATTTTCGCTTGTTTCAAAAGACTGCGTTCCTTTGTGATACACAAAAGTATCGTCACACAAAACGTGAATAAAACCGTGGTTCAAAGCGCGATAACAAAAATCGTTTTCTTCGCCATACCCTTTGCCAAAATTTTCGCTATCGAAAAGTCCAACTTCATTTATCACATTTCTTTTGATCAGCATGCAAAATCCATTAGCTGTCGTGATTTCTGGAAAACGTTTAAGCGAACATTTTTCAATCATTTCAGCATATTCTGCCACTGTCATATTTTCGGGCAATTCGTTATCCATACCAAAATTTGGCACAGAGGCAATCGTTCCATTATTCGTCAATGGTGTAACAGTTGCAATATAGTCATTTTGATAGGCGCAACGAATGATTTTTTCCAACCAATTTTCGGTTACTTCTGTGTCGCTATTGAGCAAAAGCACATCATTTTCCGAATAACGCATCCCACGATTAACGGTTTCAACAAAACCCAAATTTTCCTTATTCTCTAACACAACAATTTTTTTATCTGGATTTTCTGCTACAAATTTTTTTAAGCTAGGCAAAATTCTCTCATCAGAACTTTTATCATTGATTAAAATTAACTGATGTTTTGCTAAATCTGTATATTTTAAAACAGATTGAATGCATGCTTTTGTAAATTCATATGCATTATAAATAGGAATGATAATGTCTGTTTTCGGCATGATTTTTTCTCCTTGTTTCATTTTATTTTTTGTCGATGAGGGCTATCTGCCTCTACATTTTTGAACTATTAAGGAATCCTTAATAGTTCGATTTTGTTGTCTTTTTGACAATTTTGCATTTTTTTATGTATTTTCTATTTTGTACAGGTCGATGCCTACATCGACCCTCGTTTATTTTTGCATTTTTGATTTATTTTTACATTTTCGGGTCAATGAGGGCTATCTGACCCTACAGATTGATGGATAAATACGTTGTTTTTTTCGACAAATTTGGGCTAAAATACGGGTCTTCTGGGATTTCGATTGCCAGCTCTATGGTATCATTTTGCGGAATTTCATTTACGCAAATTTCAACCAACGGATTCATGACCACTTGCTTTTGCATTTTTTGCAATTTTAAACACAAATCAATACTCGTCCATAATTCATTTTTGCGAAAATCGATTTCTGCAATTTGCGCAAATGCCTTTTTATCAATCATCGCATATTTATAATAAACAGCTGACACATTATGAATGATTTTCAAACGTTGCATATAAGTTGGCATATCTTTGGGCACACCTTTATACAAAAAATCGCCCGCGCCATTCATGCCAAGCACAATTCCGCAATGCTCCACATTTCCTTGCTTGTTATACAATTTGGTTCCCACAATTCCAACATCATCATTCTGCGCAATTCCGACCAAATTTTGTATCCAATCTTTGTTTTGGACATCGACAAAATTCTGGTCCACAATCATAAAATAATCTGCGTCTAACTTTTGGCATTGCTCAAACACGTTTTCATTCAACATGACAATTTCTGTATTTTTATCATTAAAATTATTTTTCAAATGTTCTTCAAATTTTGCCTTATCTGAAATCCCTTCCGTTTCCACCAAAATCGCAACTTTCGGATTTCCTTTCACCAAATACTGAATTTCATAACTTCCGCTACTGATTCCATCTTTGATTTGAACTGGAATATTGCAACGTTCAAAATGGTCTTTGATCACTTTTTTGGCAACTTCGTAGGCATACGGCTTGGCATCGCTATTTTCCGCCGTGGAACCAGCGTGATCGCGCCAATGATATAACACTTTTGGAATGTGATAAATTTTGTCCGTTTTTTCTGACGCGCGAAGGACCAAATCAAAATCCTGACTGCCGTCGTATTCACATTGTAAGCCACCAAGCTTATTCATCAATTCCCTCTTAAACACGCTAAAATGGCAAATATAATTGGCGCTCCTTAACGTATATTTTGAGAAATCCGGTTTAAAAAACATGTTTTTTCTTTTATGAAACTCGCCTTCCATGCGGTCTTCATCCGAATACAAAAATTGGGCTTCTGGATTTTTTTCAATTGCTTTCATCACTTCAAATAACGCAAATGGAGCCAATAAATCATCATGGTCGAGAAGTCCAATAAAATCGCCTGTTGCCATTTGAATGGCTTCATTCGTATTGCCTGAAATGCCTTTGTTTTCACCAATCCACTTGTATTGGATTCTCTCATCTTTTAAATATTTTTGTACAAATTCAAGTTTTTGCGGACTTCCGTCTGCCAAACACAATTCCCAATTGCTATAGGTTTGCTGTTTCAAACAACGAATTAATTCTGCCAAAAAATATTCCTGCGTTTCAAACAATGGAACGACCACACTGATTTTGTATGAATCTTCAAACAAATATTTTTTTTGCTTTTTTAATTCTCTGAAAGTTGGCTCATTTTGGATAATCCATTGATTATATTCTGGTTCTTCTGCTGTCGTATATTTTTTTGCCAATTTTCGATAGGGTGTTACCAAACATTTTTTCAATTTTGGATGTTTGTCTAAAAAATGATAAATTTTCATTTTTTGTTGGATGTCCATTGTTCCTCCTCGGGCGGCTGATAGCCGCCCCTACATTGTTTTTACGTTTATTTTTTTAAACCTCTTAATTTGTTTGTTAATTTTACGGCTTTCATATTTTCATAATTTTCAATTTGATGGTCTTTGACTTGGATGATTTCATTCAAATTCTGGATAATTTCGTTTAATTCTTGATTTTCTCTTTCTTTTTCTTGCTTATATTCTTCCAAAGAATGAATATATTCCTGCTTTTTTTCGTTATCAACTTTGACCAAACCTAACGTTTCTTGCAAATTTTCAATTTTGCCATCTTTGTCTTTTTCGTAAGTCTCCAGCTTTTCAATATATTTATCTTTTTCGGCAATTTGTTGTTTTTGCTCGCCAATCAAAAATTCCATCTCTTGATTGGTTTGAAATAATTCCTCTCTTGCCTGCTGTAATCCTTGACACATTTCACTTAGCTGATTTCGCTCATCTAGCAAAAATCTTACATCTTCAACCATCGGCGTTTGATTGAAATTTTTTACAGATTCATTATCAATAATCCTATTTTGTATCGCCTTTTCAATTTCTTCAAATAATGCTACAAACTCACCTAAACCAAATCTTTTCAAGCAATCTTCTTTTGGGAAAATTTCTTCTATTTCAAAATTGTAAATATACAAATTATTAATCGCGCGATACAAAATAAATTCCAATGGCAAATTTTCAAAACACCATTCTTGGTCAAAAAATACAAATTCATTATTTTCTACAAAAACATTTTCCAAAACCAAATCAATATACGCTTTTTTCACAATCGTCAACCCGCTACTTAACTGATTTTTATCGGCAATATTTTGATTGAATTCATCCGTTTTATCTTTTGCAAATTTGGTTTTCAAAAAATTGTACCATTCGCCAATTTTCTCACAAGCCTTTTCGATTTCGTGATTTTTTATCATCTCCACAATTTTTTGAAATAAGGTTTTGTCTTGTACAAAACGCGAAATAATTTTGTCATTTTCCGCTTTGTCAATGATTTTGATGTCGTGATTTTGAAGTTCCTGAATATAATTTTGCATATTCAAAATGTGCTCTTTGGCATTCTCATTTGCCATTTCTTTCACAACAAATTTTTCATACATTTTTGTTGCTAACTGAAATTCTTTTTTACGCGAATGATTAAAACTCACAAACTTTAGCTGTTCTTTTGGATTGATTTCGACAATATAGGAATTCGCAAAAAACGCAAATTCTCCCGCTTTGGTCAATTGCTTTAAAGCTTGCAATTCCTGAAAAACCAATGCCGTATTTTTCGGATAAAGATTGTTATACAAAAGTTTTGTGTCTGTATAATGTGGCAAATATTCATCTGAAAAAATGACACTTGGATTTTCGTAATTTGGCAATGGATAAAAGAATTTGTAATTCTGAAATCCATGATTTTGCAAAATTTGCTCGATTTCCTTTTTGCTATACAAATTACAATTTTCCGAACAAATCGTATCAAATGCCTTGCCATTTTGCTTATCTCCCGCAAAATAGCGAATGCCAAAACGATTATTGAGAAACAACAAAATGGTGCCATTTGATTTCAAATGCTTTTTGGCAATTTCGATTTTTTCAATGTCATCTTGAAGCAAAACGTAATCAAATTTTTCAGTCGCATCTGCTTTAAACTTTTCATTCAAATTTAACGCGTTGTAATTTTCCTTAAAATCATACCATTTCATCACATCACTTAAATCCATAAAAGCCTCCTTTTTTACCAAATTTCAACTGTCACTTCTGCGTCCTTTTTTTCATAAACTTCTGCCTTGTTTTCCCATTTATTTTGTCCAGAAATCATGATTTTATCTGTTTTTAACGCTGTAAAAAGTTCATCAGAAATTCCGTTTTCCAAATTTGTTGAAATTTGAATCAACTCATTTTCAAATTGGTCTTTGTCATTTTCGAAAAACAAATGGCTTTCTTGTTTTCCGATATTTCCGAAAAAAATCGCACTTTTAAAAGAATTATCAACCTTCAAAACAATCGTATGGTCAGAGATTTTCGTAGATTCGTTATCTCTAAGTTCCAATGGCGTGATGAAATAATTGTCAAAAGGATAACGAACGCGTCTTTGCAAATCAATGTATTTTGGCAAATTCTCTTTTTCATTGATGACTTCTAGCAATTCTTTAATATGCGCAACTTCCGCGTCTGCTAAATCCGTTTGCTCATACCATTCGCCACTATTCAAACTCGAATAAATATGCGCAATTGAAATTTGTGGATGATGTTTCAAAATCTCCAAAAAGGCGCCTGTGTTACTGGAAATTGGGGACGTGATAAACCAAGCAAGCACTTTATTCTCGCCTTTTTCTTGAATGATTTTTTTCAAATTTTCAGTATCTTTCTCGTTTCCGCCATCAATGACAATCAATTGATTTTTGGATGTTTCCAAAACATAACCATTTCCTTCGCCTGCTAATTGCGTGATGATTAATTTGGCATTGTGCCTTGTGCGAATTCCGGATAAAATGCACAAAATGGTTATCACGATAATCAATACAATGGCTACATTTCTTTTCAGATTTTTTTTCATGTTTGCCTCCTTTTGTAGGGGCGATTATTAATCGCCCGCAGATCATTTTTTGCACAGCGGGCAACTGCTAGTTGCCCCTACGCGTTTTTTTGATTATTTTCATGTTGGGCAGGGGTGGAACCCTACCCCTACATTATGATTCATTTTCGTAAAAACGTTCTGCTGTTTTTTCGATTGGTTGGAATTTTGTATTTTTTAAATCGATTTTTGTTTTTATTTTTTTGGCGGATGCCTCGACAAAAAAGGAATTTGCAAAAATATCAAAAACGCCATTTTTGATAGTTTCTGCATAGGCCTTTTTTTCGTCAAATTCAATTTTACTTCCTTCGTAATAATAAACATGATAATTTTGAATCGAATTTTCATTTGGCAAATATTCGTCCGAAAAAATAACGTTTGGCAATTTATAATCTGGCAAAGGATAATAAAATTTCGTCTGTTTTAAACCGATTTTTGCCAATAATTCTTGCAATTCTTTTTTGCCAAATGTCTGCGCACTTTGCTTATTTTCGTATCCTTCAATTCCATAATAGCGCATATTATGGTGGTCTTCTGGCGCACCTGCAAAATATTTCATCCCCAATTTATTTTCAATCGCAATTAACAATTTTCCATCTGGTTTCAAAAATTGTTTGATATGTGCCAAAAAATCCACAAATGGATTTTGCGTATTTGTGTACAATGGCGCATATTCCAAAACGCCAATAAGCGTAATATAATCAAACTTTTTTTGGAACTTCATGTCATTCAAATTGCCAACCATGATTTCCAAATTTTCCTGATTTTGATTGCGATTGGCAATCGCTGTTGCGCGTCTTTTGGAAAGTTCCACTGCCACCACTTTATCAGCTTTTTTGCACAATTCACTTGTAATTGACCCCATGCCTGCACCAATTTCCAAAACGCTTGCTCCTTTTTTCATCGGATACCAATTAATAATATTTCTGCGAAGCCCTGTTAAATAATAAAAAACTGGCCAACGAAGATCGGTTTCAAATATTTGCGCAACTTCTTCCTCAGAAAATTTTTGCGTGTACGCCAAAATTTCGTCTTCAATTCCTCCGTCCGAATATACATCCGAACCTTGATAATAATCTAAATTAAATTTCATCGCTTCTCCTAAATTTTTTGATACTTAATTTTACTGTCTAAATCAAACAACGCAACTGCCTCTCGATTTGACACAACTTCCACAAATAACGCATCATACCTTCTTTGATACACTTCTAATTCGCCATTCATATTGTATTTTGTGCAACCAAAGGAAATCGTGTATCTTCCTGGTGCAAGCGGAACTTGTTGCGTGAATTCCACCAATATTTTGTCACCTTTTTGGTATTTTCCAGTTGCCATGCGAAACAACATCGTGTTGGTTCCGCACAATTCTGTGCCTTTGATGTCTTTAAAAGTCAAGGCAAAAATGGGGTCTTCAATTGGCTCTTGCACCTCTATTTTCATTTTGACTGACACTTCTTTTTCATTATTAATCGTGATGACTGGATTTCCTTCCGTATCAAAAATTCCGTAGTCGTAAATATCCACTTTGTTTTGCCCATAACTCAAATGTTTTTCATTGTATTCAAAATGATTTTTCCAAACATTTTCCACATCCAACTTGTGCAAATTTTGCACAAGTTCATTTTCCTTCTTTTCAGTTTCATTTTCTTGGTCAATGTCGATACCAACCATCAATTTTTTATATTTATCAACACCCGTTTTGACATCTCCATCAAAAATTTTTCTGCCATTTTCCAAAATAATCGCTCTTGTGCAATTTCGCAAAACTTCGCCAACACTGTGCGTGACAAATAAAATCGTTTTTCCTTGCTTTTTAAATTCTTCAAATTTTTTGAAACATTTTAGTTGGAACGACATGTCGCCAACCGAAAGTGCCTCATCGACAATCAAAATTTCCGGGTCAACATTAATCGCGCAGGCAAACGCAAGCCTGGCAAACATACCAGATGAATACGTTTTGACTGGCTGATACAAATGGTCACCAATGTCCGCAAAATCAATGATTTCCTGCTTTTTGGCTTCAATTTGCTCATTGGTCATTCCGCATAACTTGTCCGTGTTGATAAATATTTTCGACGCCCGTCAAATCTGGATTAAACCCAATTCCCAGTTCCAAAAGAGAACTGACTTTTCCTTTAATTTCAATCGTTCCAGAAGTCGGAATCACAACGCCTGTAATCATTTTCAAAAGCGTGGATTTTCCCGCACCGTTTTTACCGAGAATTCCCAAAATTTCGCCTTTCTTAAGTTCCAAATCCACATGGTCCATCGCCTTGAAAACGCCATGTCGATTGTTCACTTTTGGAAAAACGGCTTCCATAATGCGGTCTTTTTTCCTGGCATACATTTTGTATTCTTTGACCAAATCGGTTATTTTTATCATGGTTTCATTTTCGTTCATCTAATGTTTCACTCCTCTTACCAAATTAAATAATGGTTTTGCCAATCTCGGCATATGCAATATCAAAAAATTTTGCAAACCATACTTGAAATTTTCATATTGGTATAATCTCCAAAATAATTTGCTATTTTTGAAACTCCATTTTTTGACTTTTTTCAAATCTTGAAAATATTGATACGAAATTTTATTCAAATTTTGCATTTCGTCATCTTCAAAACAATCTGCATTTTGCATAAACGTTTTGAAATGGTCCCTTTTTACCTCAATGAATAATTCTCGCATTTCATCAAAGTTTTGGATTTCATCCGACCTTCTTTTCGAACCAATGCAATTATCAAAATGCTGACGATACTTGACTTGTGGTTCCTCCAAATATGCCATTTTTCCGAATTTACTTACCACCAAAGCGGTCCAATAATCATGCAAAATATAATTTGATTTTTTGGGCAATGGCAATATTTTTTCCAGCCATTTTGATTTCACAAGCATCGTGCTTCCGCGTGATGTAGTTGTTTAAGTACAAACTTGCAAAATTATTATACTTTTTTATTTTCTTTTCAAAACCTTTCAATTTCCAATACGATGGATTGACAACATTCAAGTTTTGGTCAACCACTTGCAAATTGGTGTAAACTAAATCGCTTTTCGTTTCTTCGATTTTTTCTAACGACTTTTCGATTTTGTCTTTTTGCCAAATGTCGTCTTGGTCAGAAAACATAAAATATTTGCTTTCTACTTTTTGCATTAAAAATTCAAAATTTTGCACAGTTCCCAAATTCTTATTTTGCAAAAAAACAATTACTCGTCTATCTTTTTTGACGTATTCGTTCAAAATCTCACGGGTATTATCTTTCGATAAATCATCCGAAATCAGCAATCGAAAATCGCTAAATGATTGTTCCAAAATGCTGTCAATTTGCTCTCTCAAAAATCTTTCTCCATTGTAGGTCGCCATTAAAATATCAATTTTCATCTTTGTTCCTCCACCCCTATCGCGCGATTAACGCACGGGTACCAATTAGATGCATAGCAACCAATTGGGCAAACCTTGTCCCGCTGACCGAAGCGCGGGATTCAAAAGGGCAGCGCCCTTTTGCAGGATTTTTAAGGACAGCGTCCTTAAAGCCCCAGTGGCAACGTTACAGCACATCTGCGAAATCTTTTTTGTTTTTCTTAAAGATTTTGTTGCCCCATCGAAATAATAAAAATGTCACAATCCAAAAAATAATCGTATACATTCCATTGTGTTCTGTAATAATGGTCGAACTGCCGATAAATGCTTGGCGTAAGCCTTCGACCAAATACGTAAACGGAAATGCTTTAAACAACACACAAATCACGCCTGATAGCATGTCTAAATTCCACACAATCGGCGTAAACCACATGCATAATTGCACAATAATGTTGAGCAATTGCGAAAAATCTGGCACAACTGCCGCAATCGAAGACGTAAAACGCGTGAATGCGGTGATAAAGCAAAAGGCGCAAATCACAATGTACAAGATGTTGAGCAAGTTTGGAAAATAGCCAAACGCCACAGCCGCCATAGTGGCAATGTAAATCAAGAAAGTTCCAATAAAACTTGCTGACATCACAGATATCACAGGAATGATGTCAACTGGAAAAACGACTTTTTTGACTAAATAGCTATAATTTCGAATCGAATTGCTTCCACTTAAAATCGCTTCGCTGCAAAACATCCACATGCCCATTCCTGGCAAAAACCACACAAAATAGGGATAATCGCCAGAACTTCCCGTTTTTAGGATATATTGAAATACGATGACATACGTTAGCATAAATACAAATGGCTGGGCAAATCCCCAAACGGCGCCTAAACTTGTATTCGCAAAACGATTTTTAAAATCGTTTTTGGCGAGTTGCATCGCTAATTTTCGATTTTGGTATAGTTCTTTTAAAAATTCCATATACATTTCCTTTCATTTATTTTTGAAACATAGGGACACAGGGCACTGTGTCCTTTTATTGACAAGATTTCACATTGGGCTTAGGTAGCCCCGTGCCCCTACGGCATTTGTGCAATTTTTTGTCATCGTTTTATTTTTGGGTCGACGTGGGCGTCGACCTCTACCGTAATTTTTAAAATTTAATGAATTTTATTTTCTTTAACATTTTTAATCTTTTGGAAGATAATAATTGGTTGTACGTTTCTTCTTTGGCATGGTATTTCCCAATTTCTTCATTTAAACGGTCAATTTCCTTTTTGTATTCTGTGACAGTGTGGTGGTAAGCCGCAATTCGCTCATTATGCTGTACTTCTTTGATGGCTTCATTTTGCAAAATAAAATTGCAATCCTTTATTTTTTTCGTCATATCACCAATTTGTTTGCTGTAATCCAAAATATTTTGAATTATTGGCTTGCTTAATTTTTGATCATTTGCCACTTTTTTCTGAATGAATTCATCGTAAATTTTTTCATATTGTTTTGCCATTTTGTCAACTGTTTTTAATTTTTTCAAATAATTTTTGACATGATTTTTCACGTTTTCATACTCTTTTTCGTCTTCAAAAATTTGATGAATTTTTTCGATAATTTCCTTTACTTTTACTTTTTTATCCAGCACCCAACCTAAATTATCTTTTTTGGTTCTTTCTGATAAAGCTCCGTAATCTAGCACCAATACAGGAATTTCCGCCATCAAACTTTCCGTTAATGTGTACGAATATGTTTCTGGCCAAATCGAAAATAAGCACACAAGATGAATATTATTTTCCTTCAATAATCGAATGATATCTTCGCGATTGTATTTGCCATGAAAAACATAATTTCCGTCTGACTGATTATAGGCGTCTTCTGAAGTTGTGCCAAACAAATGAAGTGTGTAATTGCTTTCTTTTTTGTTCACTTCTTTGACTAATTCCTTGAAAAAATCCAAACCTTTTGTTTTGTTGATGCCACCAATAAACGCGATATTTTTTCTCTTTTTGAAGTCTTTTGCTTCATAATTTTCCTCTGTTTTTTCGACGCCATGCTCGATGACATCAATTTTCAAATCGCCATAATATTCTTCAAAAATTTCTTTTGGCGAATTGGATGGCGCAATGATTTTTTTGGCGTTTTTTAAAATTGGGTCAGCCTTATTTTTCCAATCTTCCACGAAATTTCCTTTGGCTTCTTTCAACTCTTTCAAGCAACCTTCAAAATTGAATTCTTCCAAATTATTGAAATTTTCTACATTCTCGGCATACGTTAGCAATGGACATATCATATACAAATCATGCAAACTTAGCATGTATGGAATATTTCTGGTGTTTGCTACATCAAACAAATCAAAATAATGATGCATCAAATGATGAACATGCACAAAATCAATGTTGATGAAATCAAAAATTTGCTCCAACATTTTTTTGTACTCGCAATTGTACATTTGTATATTTTCGTAAGAATTGATTTTGCCAAAAACAGTTTCTACCGTTGAATCCTCGAAAAATGACGAAATTTTATACGTTCCATTTTCTGGATATAACACATGAATGTTCATTTTTTTGCGCAAATTGTCAATCAAATCATAAATGTGCAAAACCGTTCCGCCAAGCAATTTGCTGTCTCGGCTCCTGAATTCGTGAACCACAAATAAAATATTTTTTCGATATTTATTATTGATATAATATTTCACATTATTTTGAATCACTTCAATCGGATTTTGCAAGCAAAAATTATTCGTCAGTTCAAAATTTTGCGGATATTTGTCCCTAATAATTTGCAAATTTTTGTTGCTTAATTCTTGCTTTGCAGCCGTGAAAGACTGCGTTCCTTTGTGGCGAATGAGCGTGTTGTCGCACAAAACATGCGTATAGCCATTTTGCATCGCACGATACGAAAAATCATTTTCTTCACCATATCCCTTACCAAATGTCACATCGTCAAACAAGCCAACGCGCGCAAGCGCCTCTCTTTTGATGTACATACAAAATCCATGCGCTGTCGGAATTTCCGGAAAAAGTTCCAAACTGCAAGACTCGATATCTTGCGCATATTGCTCAAAATCTACGTAACTTGGAATCTCGTTTTCTGCCAAAAAATTGGGAACAGATGCCAAAGTTGCATTGTTCGAAAGTGGCGTAACAGTTGCAATGTTGGCTCTTAAATACGCTGTTTTTATCATTTTTTCTAGCCAATTTTTCGACACTTCTGTGTCACTATTTAGCAATACAACATCATTGTCCGAATGGCTCATCCCGATATTGACGCTTTTTACAAATCCACAATTTGTTTCATTGTCAATTAGACAAATTTTTAAGTCTGGATTTTCTGCCACAAACTTTTTTAACATCGGCAAAATTTTCGTATCTGGACTTTTATCATTTACCAAAACTAATGTATGTTTTCTCAAATCCGTATTCCTAATGACTGTTTCAATGCACTTTTTCGTATACTCAAAAGCATTGTAGACAGGAATAATGACGTCTACTTTTACTTCTTGTTCATTCATATTTTTATCCTTTCTTCTCAAATAAAACTTTTATGCCACTTTTATTCCCGTATCCACCACTTCTTTTATAAAAGGATTGGAAACTTTTTCATAATCCTCTTTTGTAATGGGATGTGGTTCGATTCTCGTATCAATTTTCCAAGTTAATCCAATTAATTTGGCACCATCTTCAATAACATCTTTAAAATCATTTGAAATAACTGCAATATCAATATCGCTATCTTCGTTTTGCGTCCCTTTTGCATACGACCCAAATAAAATAATTGCTTCTATTTTATAAAACTCACTTATTTTTTTGACATATTTTTGTATTGATTTCATGATTCCACCATTAATAGCTTTTTCAACCATTTTCGTACCTCCTCAATGTTGTTTACTTGTTCTGAAGTATACTCATCTGTACATTTTTGATTAAAACTTTTCTTATAATCATCATATCTGGCACTTATATTAAATTGCGTAATCATTTGCAATTTTTCAATTTGCTCATCCGTTAAGTCCAATTTGCATTTTTCCGCTAATAGCAATAAATTGTGAGATTTTATAGGATACGGATTCTCTTGATTATTTTTAACATACAACCCCTTTAATAATTTTTCTATCACCAAATGTCCAAAGAATAAACAATAGCTATTTTTCTTTCCTTTATATAAATATTTCATTACATTATAATCTTCTTCGCTACTATTTATCCAATATTCCACTAAATTTATCGGCTCCAAATGTATCATTCCTCTCTCAAATTATTTCATCAAATATTCCGGATGCGCCAAATACCAATCAATCGTCTTCACAATGCCATCTTCGAATTTTGTTTTTGGAAGCCAGCCCAATTTGTTATGAATTTTGGTTGGGTCAATGGCATAACGATAATCATGCCCTTTTCTATCTTCCACAAAAGAAATCAAGCTTTCTGGCTTGTCCAATCTCTTTAAAATCAATTTGACAATTTCAATATTGCGTTTTTCATTATGCCCACCAATATTGTATCTCTCGCCTTTTACGCCTTCATGCAACACCAAATCAATTGCCTCGCAGTGGTCCTCCACAAAAAGCCAATCACGAATGTTCAAACCTTCTCCATAAACTGGCAATTTTTCGTCCTTCAAAGCCAAGCTAATCATGTGAGGAATCAATTTTTCATGATGTTGATATGGTCCATAATTATTGGAACAATTTGTCACACAAACATTCATTTTAAACGTTTCCGCATATGCCAAAGCAATCAAATCAGACGATGCTTTCGAAGCAGAGTATGGGCTGTTTGGCTGAATTGGCGATGTTTCTGTGAAAAATCCTTCTTCGCCCAATGTTCCATAAACTTCATCTGTTGAAACATGCACAAAACGATTTTCGCTTCCCTCTCCCCAAAATTGCTTTGCAGCTTCCAACAAAGTATGGGTTCCAATTACATTCGTCTGCGTGAAAATAAATGGATTTTTGATGCTGTTATCCACATGCGATTCAGCCGCAAAATGAACCACTGCGTCAATCTCATATTTTTTGTACGTTTCCATGACAGTATCAAAATCGCAAATATCACCTTGCACGAACGTAATTTTGTCTTTGATATTGTTCAAATTTTCAATATTTCCAGCATACGTCAATTTGTCAAAAACAACAAAGTTGTATTTTCCTTCATACTTTTTTACCATAAGTTCCGCAAAATTTGCTCCAATAAAGCCAGCAGCTCCTGTTATCATAATATTTTTCATAAAAATTTCCTCCTTATTTTTCCTCTCTATTATTGATTAATTGATCTAAATCATAACTATCACCATTTTGGTCAACAGCAACAATGGTTAAAGTTCCGCCTTCTCTTTCGCCATTTTCATCCTCAAATGCTACTGCTACATTTTCAAAATGCACAATATTTTCCAAACCTCCTATTTTGCCTTCTGATACATATTTCTGGTCTTTCCCTTTTATCATTTTTTCAGAATCCATATATTCCACAGTTCCATCTTCCATCAAAAATAAAATTTTGCATGGTGCAATTTCATTTCCAAAATTGGCAAAATAGACGCTTGCAATTTTTCCGTCAAAGCCTGTCAATTCTTCATTTTGTATATCAACTTCTGTGTCTGGATACAATATTTTATAAACTTCATTGTCCGGCATGACTGATACAGTTGCCTTTCCGTCTTCCTCTAAAATAATGGAAATTCCTTCGATGGAATCGTAGCGTACATCTTCATAAATTGCGTCATCTATTTTGACTTTCATTTTATTGCCGTCAAAAGCATACATTATTTGCTTGTTTGACGCATTTTGCGCATCCTCGGTTTTCGCTTCTTTCATCGTTTGAAAACTTTCATTCGGATACACCTCACCTGGCAAACGATTATAAAAATTCACGCACACAATCAATAATCCAATGATGCAAATTGTTTCAATGACAATGACTGCATTTTTCATTTTTCTTCCTCCTCTATTTTTCGCTCCATATAACTTATCGCATAATCCGCAATTTCATCCAGCTTTTCCTTAGTATAGGCATCTTTAGCATCAATCTTTTTGACAAGTTTTTTAATATAATCATTTTGCCTAATAATTTCTAAAGTTTCTTTGAAATTTAATTCATAAATAAAAGCAATAATTGCAACTAAAAAATCCATATTTGTTTTACATTCTGAAAATATTAATAATTTTTCTTTTTTAAACTCTTCAAAAATTTCTGGGCTTAAGATTTCCTTTGATACATCTGTTGTTTCCATATGAACAACATCCTCTAATCTTTCTGCCAAAAATGCTCTATAAATATCCAACTTATCGCTATCGCGAATTATTTTACAATGCAATATTTCTTGTTCTGTCAAACCTTTTTCCATTTCAAATTTATTATGATTTTTTATAGCTTTTGCAATCATTTTATCATAAAAATCATTCTCGATAAAATTTCTAATTTCGCCATCTTCAAATAAAACTTCTACACCTTTATCTGCATGGTCAACCGTTGTTTCATCTGCAAAAGAACCATAAATTCGAACTTGCTCAAATCTGCCAATATCATGAAGCAAGCCAATTAACTCAGCCAAATTCTGTTCTTCTTTTGAAAGGTTTAATTTTATGGCTATTTTTCTAGCATTTTCTGCCACATGATACGTATGGACAATTTTCAATTTAATTCTTGGCTCATTGCTGTCATAATTTGAAATGTATTGTTTCAAATATCGCTTGGCTTTTTCTAAATCAATCATATGATTTCTCCTATATTCCGGGCACGGTGCTTACGTAGTCCCTACAGGTTTTTAAATAAATCTGTTTCTTTTAATTCCTGTAATGATGGCCATTTTGCATCTTTTTCAGACGTCAAATATTCCTCTGGGCTCATTCCTGGAACGCTTGGCCACTGGATATTTATTTCTGGGTCGTTCCATTGTAAACCGCCTTCTGCTTCGTGATTATACACATCATCACATTTGTAAGTAAATTCTGCCTCGTCTGATCGCACCAAAAAGCCATGCGCAAATCCTCTTGGAATGAGAAACATTTTTTTGTTTTCTTCTGACAAAATCACACCTTCCCATTTGCCATACGTTTTGCTACCTGGACGCAGATCCACTGCCACATCAAACACTTCGCCACGAATGACTCGCACAAGCTTTGCCTGCGTATTTTCTTTTTGAAAATGAAGCCCACGCAAAACGCCCTTCTTGGATTTGGATTGATTATCTTGCACAAATTCATTGGTGATTCCAATCTCCGCAAAATCCGGCTTGCTATACGTTTCCATAAAATAACCACGATTGTCCCCAAACACCGTTGGCTCAATCACATAGACTCCTTCAATCGAAGTGTCAATTCTTTTAAATTTTCCCATTTTCTTCTCTCCTTTTTATTCTTCTCCAAATCGATCTTCCGCCAATTCTTTCAAATATTTTCCATATTCGGTTTTCATAAATTTGCTAGCTAAACTTAGCAATTGCTCTTTATCAATCCAGCCTTTGGTATACGCAATTTCTTCTGGACAACTAATTTGAAGTCCTTGTCTTTTTTGAATGGTTTGCACAAAACTTGCTGTTTCCAACAAAGCATCATGTGTGCCAGTATCAAACCAAGTCATGCCTCTGCCCAATTTTTCAACTTTCAATTTTCCACGTTTCATGTATTCTTCATTCACTGATGTAATCTCCAATTCGCCTCTTGCGGATGGTTTCACATTTTTTGCGATTTCTACGACATCGTTTGTGTAAAAATACAAACCTGGAACCGCATAATTTGATTTTGGCACTTCTGGTTTTTCTTCAATCGAAATCGCATTTCCGTTTTCGTCAATCTCCACAACTCCGTAAGCTTTTGGGTCTTTGACATAATAACCAAAAATGGTCGCTTCATCTTTTCGATTGGCTGCTGCTTGCAATTTTCGTGCCAAATGCTCACCATAAAACATATTATCTCCCAAAATCATAGCGACATTATCATTGCCAATAAAATCTTCTCCAATGATAAACGCTTCTGCCAAACCATTTGGTTTTTCTTGGACTTTGTATTCAAATTTCATGCCCCACTGTGAACCATCTCCCAACAATTCTTGGAAAACAACCACATCGCGTGGCGTAGAAATAATCAAGACTTCCCTGATATTGGCTTGCATCAAAACAGACAATGGGTAATAAATCATTGGCTTGTCATACACTGGCATAATTTGCTTGGAAATGGCAAGTGTCAATGGATACAAACGAGTTCCACTTCCTCCCGCTAGAATAATTCCTTTCATAATTCTTTCCTCCTTTTAATTTTTCAATTCTTCTTTTAAATAATTCGCTAACGCATCTTCCCATTTGGCAGGATAAATGCCAACACTGTGCAATTTTTCTTTGGATAATTTGCTGTTTGTTGGTCTGTCGCTTGACTCTGGATGTTGCTCTTTATATTCCTGCGAAGTTAAGCTAATTACTGGTGTTGCAATTCCAGCTAATTCATAAATTTTTCTCGTAAATCCACACCATGTCGTAAATCCTTCATTGGTCGAATGATAAATGCCGTAGGCTGGCTCTTTTTCCATGATTTGCTCAATGATTTCACATAACGTCGTCGTGCAAGTTGGGCTTCCATGTTGGTCATCCACAACCGACACTTTTTCGTTATTTGAAATTCTGAGCATCGTTTTTACAAAATTTTTTCCGCCCAAGCCATACAACCAAGCTGTTCTTAAAACATAATATTTTTCTGCTTTTGCTGCATTTTGTTCGCCTAAATATTTGGTTTTTCCATAGGCACTTACAGGATTTGCGCTCATGTCTTCTGTGTAGGCTCTCTCTACTTCTAATTTTCCATCAAATACATAATCTGTACTAATATGAATCAACGTGCTATTATTTTGCTTGGCTGCTTCTGCAATATTCGCAACTGCTTCGCCGTTGACACGATTTGCCAAATCGAAATTGACTTCGCATGCGTCCACATTTGTATAAGCTGCGCAGTTGATGATAAAATCTGGTGCTACTTCTTTTGCCTTGGCAAGTACGGCAGCTTTATCGCAAATATCCAATGTTTGCAAAGTGGTTCCAACAACTTCATATTTCTGTTCAAGTCTATCCTTTAATTCTCCGCCGAGCATTCCATCTGCTCCAATTAACAATACTTTTTTCATGCTTCCTCCCTATAAACTAATTTTGATATTGCTATTATATCATACCAAATTGATTTGTCAAAGTTTTTTACACATAAAATACAATTTACACACAATTTTCACAAAAGTAAAAAAATGCATACCATCCTGCAAACAAAAATTTTTACTATTATTCTCGCTTTACTATTGTAATCTCCTCAAAAACATGTTATACTATTTCCAAATTAACTTTACTTTAGCTGCTTTTATTCAAAAGCAGAGTTTCCAAAACAAGTAAAATTTTATCACTCCTTTCGGGTGGTTGGGCTGGTATTGAAAAATACGAATGAGAAAGGAGGAAGCTCTATGTTCAAGTTAAAAATAAACACAGAAGAAAAAACTTTGAAGACAGAAAAGCACAAAAAATTCACATTTACATTTGAGAAAAAGTCTGGCAATTTGTATACATACATTCTTGAATTGATTAAATTCTGGCAAAAAAAGTAAAAAAACGCAGGTAGCGCCAACTACCTGCATTTTTTATTGGATTCTCTATGTTTAAGTTTTTTATCCTTATAGGATAGTTATATTATAATTATTCTTTTTTCTTTTGTCAAGACCTTTTTTGATTTTGATAAAATATTTCTACACTGTTTCCTCTTTTTTCTTATGACACTTCTGAATTTTCTCTAACACATTTGTCTTAGGATGTTGCCTCATATAAATCAGCTTGTACGCAAGCGAAATTTGAAAAATCATGAAAAACGCGGACAAGCCAAACATATATTTTAAGCCCTTTCCATACATCAAACCGCAGAAAACCAAGCCAATTGCCTCGCCTACATACTTAATTATATAGCGAAAATTTGTAAACGTCAATTGATATTCATTTTCCACGCTATTAATGTAATAGCCATCGCAAACATTCTCATAAGCCGCTCCAATCAAAAGGGACCACGTTATCGCAATTCCTGTAACAAACAAATTATCTGTCATAAACACCACCGTATACAACAAAAATCGAATACCAAATTTGATGGTAATCGTAACATAATCATTTTTCGGCGTCAAATATTTCAACGCCAATACGCCAATCAAATCACACACCAAACCGATCACCACCAAATAATTGGTAGCAATGCTTTCTGAAAAGTGAAAATAATTTGTCAAAGTAAGCATTTTTAATCCCAAACCTGTCGCCATCGCCATGGCGCCAATAAAGCTATAGATGCAATAGGTTTTTAACAAGTTATTTTTTGCCACATATTGAATCATAGAAATAGCTGGCTTTGGATTTTCACTTATCGTTGCACAGGATTTCATGCCAAACATCATCAACATCGCGCCCACCAAAAAGATAATCGAAATATACAAGCACACATTATAAGTAACGAAAACGCCAACCACGCTTTTGCCAATCAAGAATCCACCCACCAAAATTCCGACATCACGAAATAAATATTCCGTCAATTTTCGTTTGCTATAGACAGTATTGTTTTTGACGAAAATTGTGATAAGCGGATATACGCTTGTGATTATCAAATACGAAGTCATAATGTCTATGACAATCGCGCTGTTAATCAAAGCATTTTGCATCGTTCCATTCAAATAAAATAAATTGACTAAATTGAAAAATTTTATCACAATCACAAAAGACATAAAACCTTTGAGCTTATCTAACGTAATTTTTTGTGATACAAACATAATTCCCAGAACGCTTGCAAACGTTCCAATGCTTGTTATTTGGCTAATTTGCAAAGCAGAAAAGCCGTTATCTTCTAGCCATAATTGCCTAAAATTTTCCCATAATCCAATTGACAAACTTAAGAATGCCAACATACCTAAAATTTGATTTTCGTGTTTTAATTTTTTCATCATTTGCTCCTATTGTAAAACATTTATTATTATCTCATAAAAATTATACAAGCAGGTAAATCTGTTTTAGACCCCCTGCTTTTTATCGATTATATAATTAAAATTGGAGCGGGAAACGGGGCTCAAACCCGCGACCTCCACCTTGGCAAGGTGGCGCTCTATCAACTGAGCTATTCCCGCGTGACCAATAGAACATTATTATAATATCAAACTATTTTGAAAAAGTCAATACCTAAATGAAAAATTTTCTTATTTTTCATTCGGGATTTTTGATTCTTTTTTATTTGCAAAATCTCGAACCAACTCTCTCACAAACTCCCAGCGATTTTTCAAAAATTGCCTTTCATCACAGAACCGCCTGTCATCGCCCACACATTCGGAGAAAGCCTTTTCTTCGGCGAACGCTTTTGAATCAAAATTTGATGTTTGGAATTCACAATCCAAACATCTGCGCCTCTATGAAAAAATCCCTCCGGAATGGGCTCACCTTTTTGCATCGTTCTTCCCGTTTGCCTTCCTTCTTCATCCAACAAATCCCATATTTCTGACATCTTCCTTCTCCTAAATCTACAATTCTATCACATCAAAATCATCCGGCACATACACATTTCCGCCGAAATATTCCTTAGCTTCCTGCGTATACAACTCTTTTCGTTTCTCAATGCAATTATCTTTTGTATGCCAAAGAACCAAATTTTTCACGCCTAATGTTTGCATTTTTTCTGTCACATCTTTGACCGTGGAATGATTGATTTTATGTGGATGAAACAATTCATTTTCTGCTTCCATGCAAAAAACTTCATGACAAACCCAATCCGTATTCTTAATTCTGTCCGCATTTTTCTCGCTACAAAATACATCTCCCAAAAACGAAAACGTTTTTCCATTGTTCAATTTTGTCTGAAAGCCATATTGAATCACGTCTTTTGCCTGCATATCCAAAATTTCTATTTCATAACCAATCACATCATATTTCTGACCATCTTCGATTTCATGAAAAACAATACTCTCTTGATATATCTGAAAAAACTTTTCATGAAATGTATCCAAAACAAATTTCTCAATGATTTCTTTGACCTCTTTTGCACAATACACATTCACTTTTCCTTCATATGCATTTGCCAACGTATCTCGACAAATGATACGCACCAACGGAAATATGCCAAGCAAATGGTCAATATGTTTATGCGAAATAAAAATATCATGAATTTGATTTAACGGAACATTCGCCTTTTGGATTTGATTTAAAATCTGCGCCCCTGCGCCAGTATCAACCAGCAAATATTTTTCATCATTCTCTAAAATAAAACAAGTATTATAACACTTTGTTGTCAAACCTGCACCAGTTCCCAAAACTAATATTTTCTCCATTTCAAATTCAAACCTCCTCGCCAAAACTTTTGATTATATCAATTGGATAATTTCTCTGTTTTTTGAAATCCTCCACACAATCCAAAAATAAATCCGCTTCTCGCAATATACTTTTATCCATTTGTTCTATCTCCTCTGGGGTGACCCATTTAACTGCCAAAATCTCATCTTCATCAAATGCAATTTCACCACCAATTTTCTTTGCATTAAAAACAATTCTCACAATATTCGTATAACTTTTGATATTTCTCTGAATCGACAAAACCCCTGTGATTTCTATGTCCAAACCAGTTTCCTCTTTTGCCTCTCGCATCGCTCCTTCTAGCAAATCTTCCTTTTCATCCAAATGCCCACCTGGCAAATTCCATAAACCATATGCCTTCGGACATCCTTCTTGCACCATCAAAAATTTATCTTCCTCCTGAATACAAACCGATACAATTACATTCACTGCCTACTCCTCCTTTTCTATGTTTATATCACAAAAAACATAAAAAAGAAAGCCCTTTTTGGACTTTTAAAAAATTATTTTATGATTTTCCAAACGCCATTCTCCAAAACTCCAGTCAAATTTTTATTTAACACAATCACTGGCCTTACGCCTAATCGAATATTTTTCAAACTTTCCATTGAATCATATGTCACACAATACAATTTTGTGCTATCTTTTTCATTTTTCGTAGCTAACCAATAATAAGAATCCTCATCATCCAGTGCAAACAATTCACAATCTTTATCTAAAATGCTTGTATCATTTTCAGCGCGATTCGTTCCATACATTTTGTTACATAAATGATTCAACTCTGGCAAAGACAGCGTCGTTACCTTATTTGCTATCTCACGAACCATAAAACTTTCGCCTTTGATAGCCATATTTTCGTAATTTTTTAATTCCTCCATTTTTGTAAAATCATTCAATTCATCCGCATTTTCAACTGTATAAAACCATTTCGCAGGAATGCCTCTGCTAATTAATTTGACATTGCCAGAGTCAGAGCCATCGTCTATTACAATCCAACCATTGTTTGCTCCATAAAATTCTTTTGTATAAACATCATAATATTCAACTGGATAAGCAACACAATCTCCAATTTTTACATTACCTCTCAACAAAACTTTATTAGGATGAAACGGATCCACGTTTTCAAACCAAGTTAACTCCTCTAACTCATGTTTGGTCGCCGCCGCTGTTTCGGTTGATGCAAGCACTGCTTTCTCAAGAATCATATCGGATACTACACCACAAGATACTCCAATCAAGATCAATAAGACAATAATGGTTGTAACCAACGCTATCAAAGTAACTCCTTTTGCATTCTCTAGATGTTTCATATATACCAATCCTCTCCCAAAAAAATTCATGGTATATTTTAACTATTTTTTGAAAATTAATCAATAGTCTATATGCGTTTTTTCGATTAATTTTTTAAATTTATATACTCAATATCTTGCTTAGAATATTCTTCTGGTTCTAGCCCTACTCTTTTTTGCATGTATTTTAAAATTGCTAAAATCATCACAAGCCCCACGCTTCCGATGATAAAATATGCTTGACTTGTGCTATAATGTTCCAACAACAAACCTGCTAAAAAGGTAATAACAATTTTCAAAATTGCTTTCATAATTTTATTGACGGATAAAATTTTGACACGAATGTAATCATCTGTAAAATTCGTCATATATTTATTTTCCAATGTCCAATAGGGTGCTCTTAAAAAATGCTGTACACTAAACATCACTAGCACAAGCACAATCGTAAGACTTTGATAAGGACAAACTTTAACAACCACACCAATCACCATAAACGATACAAAAACAGGAATTGCTAAAAAAGTCAATGTTTTATTTTTAAACAATTTATGTATTTTATCTTGATACTGAACAGCAATGCATTGCACTAAAATTAACACCGCAAAAATAATTCCAAAAGATTGTGGTTGTACATTTAAATCTTTTAGCAAACTATTTTCATACGTAGAAATCATCATTAATACACCTACAAAAAGTGACGTAAATATCATAAGAGCTCTTAATCTTTTTGAATGCACAATAAACGCAAATCCTTCTTTCATCTCTTTTATCGTGCCTGTTATCGTTGTATTCTTCTTTTCCTCTTTTTCAATTTCTTCAAATCGATAAGCAATGATAACCGCCAAAAACGAAATCAAACTAGAAAGCACAATCGGAATATACGGATTTAGCACAAACAAATAGCCTTCCATAATCGACGTAATCGCCCTTAATGCATAACTTGCTGACGAACCTTTTGCATCAATTCTTCCCATGGAATTTTTTCCTTTGCACACTTTTGTGGCATCATATAAAACAGCACATTCTGAAACATCTTTCATCGAAACTCCCAAAGCCAATATAAAATATGCCATTAATAAAACAATAAAATGATTGGTAAACAACATCATCGTAATTTGTATCGTCACCATAAGATTACCTAAAATTAATGCCTTTCGGCTACCCAATTTTTCAATCAAAATCGTAGCAGGAATTTGCAAAATCAATGCAAAAAAGGCATACGCCGACTCAGCATACAACACTTTTGCTGCCTCTATGCCTTTCACTTGGGTTAAAAACAAAAATATGGTTGCCTAATAAAACAGCGGGTCCCACCCAATTCCTTTGTACACCGGATAAATTCTTCGATTATATTTCATTGCGATATCTTGTCTCATATCTTACTCCTTCGTATCTTTTACCTTTTATAATCATTTACTTGCAACAACTCTTCTCGTAAGCCTTCATACTTGTCCCAAATCGCCTCTGGCACATATTGCATCCATTTTTCTTTTTCATCTTTCACCAAAAATTCTCTCAGTTTCGTAGCCGAAATATCAATTCTACCACGCGCCACAATCAGTTCGGAAAACTTCTGACTGTCTTGTTCCGAAAACCAACCTTTGCGCGACTCATCCTTGCCATACACCATCAAATCCGGCGTTCTGCCGGTCATTTTTTCCACGTTCTGCAGTATGTAATTTCCCCACTCAAAACAGATATCATTTTCATTGGTCATGTCCGACATGGTGCCAATCATGACATCATCCTCCTGATAAATTTGACGAATAATTGCTTCTCTTGTTTCCACTTTAAACGGATTTCGCAAGGTTCCACTTTCCTGCGCAGAACCAATTAAAATCAACGTTTTCTGGCACAAACTTCGCGCCATTTCAATCATTTGCTGATGTCCCTTATGCAAATGATGAAACCTTCCCAAAACCAATCCAAATTCAAATTTTTTCTCCATTTTCTTCTCCCTATAAAAACGTGCCTGTTTCCATTTTTTTTGCTTGCTTGATCAAATAATCATATTGCGCCTGATCTGATTTTATTTTGTAAGTATAATAATCTAGCAAACTTTCATCCTCAATGTATTGCATATTATTATAATCCGACTTAAGCGTCTGCTTGATTTTCTCAATATGATTCATCAAATCCTGATAACGGTTGGTGGTTTTTGCGTCAACCACATTTTCTTCTTTTTTAAACTCTCTTTCCATCTCATCACCGCTATTATTGTATGTCATTTTCAAAATTTTATGTATTTTTCCAATTCTTTCCAAACATTTTCCGTATAAATTTTCCTCTCCGCCGAAAACGGCAAAATCGTGCTATACGAAATCCCCAATGTTTGCTTAATTCTGTCCACTTCCGCATCCACTTTTGTAATAGCGATTTTGTCTGCCTTATTTGTTACCACCATAAACGGCAAATTTGTGCGCAAAATGTAATCATACATCAACCTGTCATCTTCGGTTGGCTGATGACGAATATCGAGCAAATGCACAATCAAAGCAATATTTTCTCGTTTTTGTAAATATTCCTCAATATAATTTCCGGAAATTATTTTCTCCTGTTTCGACATTTTGCTGTAGCCATACCCCGGCAAATCCACAAAATAAAACATATCATCCATCTTATAAAAATTAATTTGACGCGTTTTTCCCGGTGTATTACTCGTCCTCGCCAAATTTTTTCTGCCAATCATTGTATTAATAAAGGAAGATTTTCCCACGTTGGATTTTCCCACCAACACAATTTCCGGCAAATCACCTTTCGGATATTGCTTCGGCCCCACCGCCGAAATTTCAAACTTTGGATTTTTAATCAGCATTTTCTTCTCCTTTTTTATAAAATATCGATTAGAAATATTGCAAAAGCAAAAAACAATATAACAATACTAATCAATACTTCATTTCTAGCCTTATTTCTAATTTTTCTATTGGACTCTTTCACAAATTTTGATACCCAAATTCTAAAATCCGTCGCTTCTTTTGAATTGACTCGATAGCCAACTGCTATGATAGCATCTAAATTATAGAAATTTGTATTATACTTTTTTCCATCTGAAGCAGTTACTCTAATTTTTTGAGTAACTGCTTCTTGTTCCAATTCTTTTGTTTTAAAAATATTTCGCAAATGATAGGTAATATTATTTTCTGCCACATGAAATAATTTTGCCATTGACTTTTGCGTTAACCAAAAATCTTCTTCCTTATACAAAACTTCTACTGCTACATTTTCATTATTTTGACTTTGATAGACCATTATTTTCCCCTAATTTTTATTCACAACAACATGTTTCTTCTATTTTATCATAAATTTCAAAAAAAGGAAGAGATTTTCGAAAATTTATTTTTGTAAAATTTACATAACCTCAAATTTCCCTTTACTTTTTCCAAATTTTGTGATATAATGAAAATAATTTATCATAGGAGGAAATAAAATGAAAGCCTTAATTAGTGTATCTGACAAAACTGGTATTGTCGAATTTGCCAAAGAATTAGAAAGCCTTGGCATTGAAATTATCTCAACTGGTGGAACGTATAAAAAATTAAAAGAAGCCAATGTAAACGCAATCGAAATCTCTGATTTAACAGAATTTCCAGAATGTTTGGACGGCCGCGTCAAAACCCTTCATCCAAAAGTTCACGCAGGAATTTTAGCCATGAGAAGCAATCCAAATCACATGAAACAATTGGCAGACTTAAATGTTGACACCATTGATTTCGTTGTTGTCAACTTGTATCCATTCAAGCAAACCATTTTGAAGGAAAATGTTTCACGCGAAGAATGCGTTGAAAATATCGACATTGGTGGACCAACCATGCTTCGTTCTGCCGCCAAAAATTATCAAGATGTGACAGTCATCACAGACCCAGCAGATTATGAAAAAGTCCTAAATGAGTTAAAGGAAAACAAAAAAGTTTGCCTAGACACAAAATTTTACTTAATGCAAAAAGTATTTGAACATACGGCAAATTACGATGCCATGATTTGCAATTACATAAAAAACGAGCGTCAAGACACCTCGTATCCTGCCACACTTTCTTTGACATTTGAAAAAGTTCAGGAAATGCGTTATGGCGAAAATCCACATCAAACTGGTTGCCTATACAAAGAAGTTGGAAAATGCGAAGGTTCGCTTGTGACTGCAAAACAATTGAACGGCAAGGAATTATCTTTCAACAACATCAACGACACAAACGGTGCTTTGGAACTTTTGAAAGAATTCGACGAACCAACGATTGTTGCCTGCAAACACGGCAATCCATGTGGTGTTGGCAGTGACAATGATATTTACAAAGCTTGGCAAAAAGCTTATTCGGCAGACAACATGTCGATTTTCGGCGGAATTGTGGTTTCTAACCACGAAATCACACCTGAAATCGCGAAAGAAATGTCGGAAATGTTTTTGGAAGTCATTGTGGCTCCAGCCTATAGCGAGGAAGCCTTGAAAATTTTGAAGAAAAAGAAAAACG
This sequence comes from uncultured Clostridia bacterium, assembly GCA_947649935.1. GTDB lineage: Bacteria > Bacillota > Clostridia > TANB77 > CAG-508 > Scatovivens. Next base: position 20,875 of record CANSTR010000005.1, on the reverse strand, counting down.
TTCGCGTTTTGGAATTACCTGAAATTACGACAAAGCAACCTGAAAATTCGTACGACATCAAAAAAATCAATGGCGGAATCATTGTTCAAACTATTGATTCTAAATTATTAGACAACTACGAAGTTGTCACAGACCGCGCTCCAACACCAGCTGAGTTGGAAGATTTGATGTTTGCTTGGAAAGTTGTAAAATTCGTGAAATCCAACGGAATTGCGCTCGCCAAGAATAAGCAAACTGTCGGCATTGGTCCTGGACAAGTGAACCGAATTTGGTCAACCAAACAATGCGTAGAACATGCCAAAGAATTAATCAGCGAAACTGCTACACAAAATGCTGTTTTAGCATCAGATGCCTTTTTCCCCTTTGACGATTGCGTCGAAGCTGCACACGCTGCAGGAATTACAGCCATCATCCAACCAGGCGGCGCCAAAAAAGACCAACTTTCGATCGACAAATGCAATGAATATGGCATGACCATGCTTTTCACACATATGCGTCATTTTAAACATTAATCAAATCTCAACAAGGCATCAGAATTTCTGGTGCCTTGCACATTGCTAAAAATGAAATAATACTATATTGTAAAGGAGAACAAAAAATGATAAAAATCGCTTTTTTTGATACCAAAGATTATGATACAGAATTTTTTGAAGAATATAATAAAAATTATAACTATGAAATTACCTATTTTGAATCCAAACTAAATGCTGAAACAGCTCAACTTGCTAAAGGCTTTGATGCCGTTTGCATTTTCGTAAACGATGTGGTAGACAAAACAGTTTTAGAAAAATTGAACGAATACGGCATTAAATTGATTGCGCTACGATGCGCTGGTTTTAATAATGTTGATTTAGAAAACCTTGGAAATATTAAAGTGGTTCGTGTTCCACAATATTCCCCATACGCCGTTGCAGAGCATGCCACAGCCCTTTTGTTGAACATCAATCGTAAAATTTACAAATCGTACCAACGTGTAAAAAAATACAATTTCTCTTTAGATGGTTTGCTAGGTTTCGATTTGCATAATAAAACTATTGGTGTTGTTGGAACTGGCAGAATTGGAAAGGCATTTATTGAAATTATGAAAGGATTTGGCACAAAAATTATTGCTTACGATTTATTCAAAGATGAAAAAGCCAGTCAAGAACTTGGTTTTGAATATGTAGAATTTGACGAATTATGCCAAAAATCAGATATTATTTCACTTCACTGTCCACTTACACCAGAAACAACGCATATCATTAACAAAAATTCGTTGTCTGAAATGAAACCAAATGTCATCATCATAAATTGTAGCAGAGGCAATTTGATTTGCACTGACGATTTAATTGACGCACTTTCCACTGGAAAAATTGGTGGAGTTGGCTTAGATGTATACGAAAACGAATCCGACTTTTTCTTAAAAGATATGTCGAATTCGTATGAAAGAGACAAAAATTTATCTTTATTGATTTCGATGCCAAATGTGCTAATTACCTCTCATCAAGCATTCTTCACATCAGAAGCCCTAAACAAAATTGCCAGCGATACTTGCCAAAACATTGCTGATATTTTCGCTAGCGGAACTTGTATCAATGAAGTAAAATAATTACACCGTAGGGGCATGGTGCACCATGTCCCTACAACTCTCGCCAGTCGCATAATCAATGATGATGCCCGGCTGGCAATTGTATACATACACATGAAAACAAATCCCTTCTCCTCTATCTTCCACGGAAAATCCTTCCATTTCTACGCCAGATGCTACCAAATTACTTCCTTCGAAAATTGGTGTGACACGATAAAGTACATGATGATTCGTTTCCTCTACATAATCGTTCACCTGATTTTCAAAAGGCAACATGCCTTTTACATTCAAATAACGCGTCCCTGTTATCAAATTTTTCTCATTCGCATTTTCGCCAGCCAATTGATACCCAATCAAATGACAACGATTATACAAATATTTGCCTTCCACCAAATCATCATAGCGCACGGTATGCCAGCCAGATGGCTTCACACTGCCAATTTCTCCCCTTGGCTCATTTGGCATAATTTCTTTGCACACATTTGCAAATGCGACCCCACAACGTCCCAATTCATCTAATTCGCTATATTTCTCAAACGGCTCTAACGTAAAATCACTTTCCTCAAAATTTGGAACATTTTCATTAATAACAACATACGGCGTATCTGAAAATTCTGGAATTTCTTCTAAATTGAATGACACATCTATCCCATTAAAAGTTGCAATTTCCTGATTTTTTGTGCTTTCCTGATACGCTGTCATCCACATCATCATCGCAACAATGATTGCTGCTACAATGCTTTGTTTCGTATATTTTTTCTTTTTTCTACTCATATTTTTACTCCAATAACCAATCTAAAACATTAATTTGCTTAATTCCATTATGCGAAGTATATGGCGTAAAATCCATCGTTAGTAAAAATTTAGGATTGTGGTCATGAATGCTTTCCAAAGGTTTTAGCTCCCTTTGCAAAGTTTCCTCATCATGAACTGTATACGCCACTTGGTAATATTCTTCTCCTTTTTCATTTGTCGCAATAAAATCAACTTCTGTTCGGTCAACTTTGCCAATGCTCACTCGATAACCACGACGACGCAATTCCAAATACACAATATTCTCCAAAATATGTCCTTCATCTGCCCTTTTACTTCCTAACAAATAATAACGTAATCCAACATCTGCCAAATAATATTTCGAACCACTAGAAAGATACTGTTTTCCTTTCACATCATAGCGATCCACTTGATACAAAATGAAAGCGTCTACCAAGGCTTTCAAATAACTCTCAACTGTTGGAACAGAAACTTTTCTGCCATTCGAATACAACGTATTCGCAATTTTCGTACTGGAACACAAATTCCCGACATTATCAAACATAAATTTAATCACACTTTCTAATATCTCAAAATCCGCAATTCCTTTTCTTGCTGCAATATCTTTTACCACAATCGTATTGTAAATTCCTTCTAAATACGTATAAACTTCTTTTTTGCTATCCAGCCTAACAGCATAAGGAAACGAACTATTGGTGATGTAACTTAAATACTTTTTATTTAAGTCGCTTTTTCCCACATACGAAATATACTCTTTAAAAGACAATGGCAACATTTTAATTTCCACATAACGTCCTGACAAAAGTGTTGCCAATTCTCCAGACAACAAATAAGCATTGGAACCTGTGATATACAAATCTACATTTTTCTTAATGTATAAACTATCCACACATTTTTGAAAATCTTCAATTTTTTGTACTTCATCCAAAAATACATAATTTTGCTCATTTTTCACCAATCTGCGATTCACATACAGATATAACTCTTTATAATTTTTAATACAATCAAAATCAGCACTTTCTAAATTAATTCGAATAATTTGTTCTTTTTTTACACCTTGTTTTCTTAAATATTTTATATACAAATCAAACAACGTTGATTTTCCACATCTTCGTATCCCCGATATGACTTTTATTAAATCTTTATCTTTAAAACCAATCAATTCATTCAAATATTCTAATCTTTCAATCATAAAATATTGCCTCCTCAATTTAAGTATAGCACATTTTAGTGATTTTGTCAATTTTGTAAAACAGACTTTACAAAATCGTATTATTTTACAATTTTATAAAATAGATTTTACAAAATTGTATTTATTTTTATTTTTATAAAATTAATTTTACATTTTTATATATTTCTTTATTTTTGTAAAATCTATTTTACGTTTTAAGGGCACGATGCCTCGTGCCCCTACCTGATTGTGTTTCTACATTTGAATTGGATTTCCGTAATAGGCGTCAATCAAAATTTGCTTGATTTCTTCTATCAATGGCACACGTGGATTTACGCCTGTACATTGGTCTGAAAATGCTTTATCTGCTAAGCTATCTAAATTCGCCATAAATTCTTGCTCCTCAATGCCACACTCTTTCAATGATTTTGGCATATTTAATTTTTCCATCAATTCTTGCACGGCTCTTACCAAAGAATTGACACCTTCTTCTTTGGAACCTGCTGGCAAGCCTAATCTTTTGGCAATTTCCGCATATCTTTCATCTGCAATATACGTTTCATATTTTGGCCAAGACACAAATTTCGTTGGCATGGTTCCATTGTATTTGATGACATATGGCAAAATGACTGCATTTGCTCGACCATGTGGAATATGATAATCGCCACCTAATTTATGCGCAATCGAGTGATTCAAGCCTAAGAACGCATTGGTAAACGCCATACCAGCCATCGTACTTGCATTGTGCATTTTTTCACGCGCTTTGCGATTACTTCCGTCTGCATATGCTTGTGGCAAATACTCGAACACAAGTTCAATTGCTTTTTCTGCTAAACCGTCTGTATAATCAGATGCCATCACAGAAACGTATGCTTCAATCGCATGTGTCAAAACATCCATACCCGTGTCTGCTGTCAATTTGGCAGGTAACGTCATAACCAAATCTGGGTCAATAATCGCAACATCTGGTGTTAATTCATAATCAGCCAATGGATATTTGATATTTTTCTTTTTGTCTGTAATAACGGCAAATGATGTCACTTCTGAGCCTGTTCCTGAAGTTGTTGGAATGGCTACCATTTTGCATTTTTCGCCAAGGGTTGGGAATTTGTACGTACGCTTTCTGATGTCCATAAATTTCAACTTCAATCCTTCTACATCAGCATCTGGATGCTCGTAAAATAGCCACATTCCTTTGGCAGCGTCCATTGCACTTCCTCCACCCAAGGCAATAATCACATCTGGTTGATATGCCGTCATGGCTGCCACACCTTTTTTTATCGTATCAAAAGATGGGTCTGGCTCCACTTCTGAGAAAATTTCTGCGTGAACATATTGTTCTCTGTTTCTTAAATGATACAAAATTTTATCAACATACCCAAATTGCACCATGGATGGGTCTGTTACGATAAATGCTTTTGAAATATTTGGCATTTTTTCTAAATAACCAATCGAACCTGCTTCAAAATAGATTTTTTCTGGAACTTTAAACCATTGCATATTAACCCTCCTTTTGGCAACTCTTTTTAAATTAATCAAATTCGCAGATGACACATTTGAGGTTGTTGAATTTCCTCCAAATGTACCACAGCCAAGCGTTAGTGATGGCATGTTGGTGTTGTAAATATCACCAATTGCACCATGAGTTGATGGAGAATTTACAATAATTCTTCCGACTTTTACGGTATTTGAAAATTTAGTAATTGTGTCATTATCCTCTGAATGAATGACTGCTGAATGCCCCATTCCGCCAAATTTAATTAAGCGGTCAGCCATGTCGATTCCTTCGTCACTATTTTCCACGATATAATACGCTAAAACCGGACTCAATTTTTCTTTGGAAAATGGGAAATCTTCTCCAACGCCATCTTCGTGTGCCACCAAAACTTTTGTATGTTCTGGCACATCAAATCCTGCCCAATTCGCAATTGTTTTTGGACTTTGCCCAACCACTGCTGGATTTAATTTGTTGCCTTGGTCTGCGATAAACATCGTTGCTTTCAACTTTTGTCTTTCGTCGTCATTCACAAAATAACAACCTGCTTCTCTCATTAAATTCTCAAATTCGCCTTGAATTTCTCTGTCAATAATCACGGATTGCTCAGAGGCACAAATCATGCCATGGTCAAAGGATTTGGATAATACTAAATCCGTTACCGATGTTTTCAATTTGGCTGTTTTATCAATGTAACAAGGTACATTTCCTGGTCCTACGCCAAGTGCTGGTTTTCCGCTTGAATACGCAGCTTTTACCATGCCTGAACCACCGGTTGCTAAAATCAAGTCAACATCTGGATGATTCATTAGCAAACTGGTTGCTAAAACCGAAGGTTTATCAATCCATAAAATACAATCTTCTGGGGCGCCTTCCGAAACAGCTGCTTCACGCATCAATTCTCCTGCAGCTACGCTACATTCTTGTGCCGATGGATGAAAACCAAACACGATGACATTTCTGGTTTTTGCTGAAATCATGGATTTAAACATGACCGTTGCCGTTGGATTTGTCACTGGGGTAACACCAGCAATCACGCCAATTGGCTCTGCAATTGTTACATATCCTTCTTCTTCGTTATCTTCTACAACACCAACTGTTTTATCATATTTAATACTATGATAAATGTATTCTGTTGCAAACATATTTTTGGTAATTTTGTCTTCATATACTCCTCTTTTGGTTTCTTGAACAGCATGTTTTGCCAATTTCATGTGGTTATCCAATCCTGCCATTGACATTTTTTTGACAATTCTGTCCACGGTTTCTTGGTCCAATTTCTTGTATTCCTCTGCTGCCTTTCTTGCCCTTGCCACCAAACTGTTGACCATTTCTTCCACTTCTTTTCTCTCTTCTTCTGTCACTTCCGCCATAAAAACGTTCCTCCTTTATTTTTTTATCATTAAAATTATATCTATAATTTTATGTATTTGCAAGTTATTTTATAAAAAATTTTCCAAAAATAGCATACCCTTTTTTTGCCTTTTCTAAACAAATTTGTATAAAAAAACAGGCTGCCTAAAATACATGCAACCCATTTCAAGCTATTTCTGGCGAAATTCCCGCCAGAAATCTGTGGAATCATCATATGACATTGCATCATAAGATGTTCCTTCTTTTGTTTTTACAGAAATAAAAATTTTTTCAGATTTAAACTCTGCAAAAATTTTTATCTCTTTTTTCTTTAGTAAAATCTCGAGAAGCGTTCCTGATGTACTTTGTACATCAACTGGAATCACCTCGATTTTTTTGAATTGCATAGAAGTTTTTTTCCGCCTGATTGTCTTCTGTGCAAAGTTTACGAAATTATACAATTCCATAAACTTTCCCTCCTTTCTAAAAAAATTTATATTCATAAACTAAAATAGAAAGAGTTACCCTTCTATTCTAGTTGGATAATTCCAAAACACATTTACAATTATAACATATCTTACAAAAATTTGCAATATATTTTACATATTAAATAAAAAACAACTGTTACACTTCAACAGTTGCCTTTTTCTGTATGCTACTTTATTAAACTAATTTCTTTCGTCTTCATCTTCCCGCAGAGCTACTTGTACTAAATGCCAGCCTAAATACAACTCTACTGCAATGTATACAATACAGCAGATTATACTTATCACTATTGTGCTAAGCGCCTTTCCATCTAACGTTAAGAACATGAAAAGAAACACTATAAAAAAAATTACACCTGAAACGATAATATATTTTATCATTTCTCTCTGAGTTTTGTTTTTCAATTTTTCACTAATTTTTCGCATACTTTTATACCTCCTTCTAAATTCTACAATTGTTGCAAAATCTAGAAGGAGTTTTCCCTTCTAGATTTCGAAGGGAACTATTCCCAATATGTCAATTATTATAACACACTTTTTCTAATATTTCAAGTCATATTTTCATTTTTTTCGTATATACTTTAACAGGTGAAAAAAATGTCTATTCAAAAAATTTTTATTTGTTTTATCCTTTTTATTTTAACCTTTCCTATTTTTTGCTTTGCTGATGATATTTTAGAAGAAAATGAATGGGATAATTTTATCGAAGCTTCAGTAAATTCAGCAGACATCTCAAAAGAACCAACCACAAATGCAAAACACATTGTTGCCATTGACCGCAAAAGTTTGAGCGTTCTCTACGAAAAAGATGCCTACTCCGAAGTTCCCATGGCATCTACCACAAAAATTATGACAGCCATTCTTGTTCTTGAAAATTGTGATTTGAGCGAAACGGTCGAATTTTCCAAAGAGGCTGCAAACGTTCGTGGTTCGTGTTTGGAAGTTACGACTGGCACCAAAATGTCGATGCACGACGTGCTTTATGGCTTGATGATGCGTTCACGGAAATGACTGCGCTGTTGCCATCGCAGAACACATTTCTGGCTCTATTGAAGCATTTGCCGACTTGATGAATCAAAAAGCAAACTCTTTAAATCTGACACATACACACTTCGTCACCCCCCATGGTTTAGACGACCAAAACCACTATACAAGTGCTTACGAGCTTGCTATTTTAACAAATTACGCGCTAAAAAATGAGAAGTTTAAGGAAATTGTTGCCACTAAAACAACCACGATTTGCGTTAATGGAAATCCTCGCACGATTTTCAACACAAATGAATTGCTCGGCAATCTTCCTGGCGTGTATGGCGTCAAAACTGGATTTACCTTTAACGCAGGACGTTGCCTTGTTTCAAGTTGCAAGCAAAATGGCATGGATATCATTGTGGTCGTTTTAGGTGCTGATACGAAAAATCAGCGAACGCGTGACAGCATTAATATCATTCATTATATTTTTGACAATTTTGAATATGTGGATGTGGCAGATTATGTGCAAAAGAATTTTGCTGCCTATCAAAATTTTTATCAGCAACAAGTAACTTTGCATAAAACTTTAACCCTTCCTGAAATTGAACTTGCCGAACTTCAAAACACTTCGTTTCCTTTAAAAAGCAACACGGCCCACCTTTTAAGCACAAAATTTTACACGCTTAATCGCCTTTCAAAAGACGTAGAAAAAAATTCTAAAATCGGTTGTATGACATTGTACTATAACGACAAAATTTTGTGCTCAATGGATGTTTTCCTAAAAAATGAAATCAAACAAAATAGTTGGCATTACTATTTTGGAAAAATTTTCAAAGATTACAAAAACTATTTTTCCCATTAACTTAAAAACCTGAAAAGTTTGACTTTTCAGGTTTGCTGTATCTGCAACTCTCCAATCTCCTGTGTTTCTCCATTTTCATCATAATAAACAACAAAAAATTGATTTTCTCTTTTTTGTAATTTGAATGTGCCAAGATTAGAAGCCTCCTCTGCCTCTTCTTTTACTTTGCTGACATCAATCTCATACACGCCATCAATCGGATTTCCAGCCTCATCCTGACTTGCCACAATGATTTCATTTTGTTTCAAAAATTCGATTACAACATCTTGATTGTACAATTCCGAAATTTTTTGATTGTTCTGTTTTGCCGTATTGTTTAGTTCGATAAATTTCTGAGTCACTTTATAATTCAATTTTTCCAAAACATCTTCTTTCCTAAATTCTGTTTCAACCTCAACCACTTTATCGACCATGCCATCTTTCCCGATTACTTTATTAATTAAAACTCCCGCAATGGCAATCACAATAATTATCATCAAGACTAGCAATTGATATGCAAAACCGCCTTCTTTCAACATCGAATTTTTCCTTTCAAAAAATATTTTTCCTCAAAACGTCTTTTTTTGTATTCTACTATTTTTTAACGTAAAAATCAAGCCTATTTTTCAAATTTCTCATTTTAATTCCAAATGATTTTCTCCCACAATTTCTTGAAATGCTTCTAAAATTTGATTGGTCATGAAAATTCCACCACAGGATTTAGCTTTCGCATCTTGCACTATTTCCAAACGGGTATTAGCTCGGTCCCCCGTAAAAAATTTAATCGCCCCACGAAGTCGCTCTTTGACATCTTCTGACAAATCCGTAATATCAATGGAAATGCACTGAATGGATTTTGGTTTTTCTTGCGCCGCATCTTCTGTTAAATTTCCAATTTTGCTTGCCACAATTTTGACCTCTTCCTCTTCTCGAATCGATAGTCTGCCGTCAATTAACACGACATTTTCTTCAATTAACGCATTTTGCGAAAGTTGATACACACGGTCAAACAAAATCAGTTCCACTGCGCCATACAAATCTTCAATCGTCACAAAAGCCATAATCGTATTATTTTTCGTAAACTTCTTTTTGATTTTCGTAATCACACCCGCAATTTTGACTGCCTGATTATCCTGATATTCAACGGTTTTACCAAACTCCTCCATGTCCTGATTGATTTTCAAAAGATTTAACGTGTTGATATTCGTCGCCTTTTCCAGCAAATCACGATATTTTTCCAAAGGATGTCCGGAAACATAAACACCAATCATTTCTTTCTCCAAGCTCAACAATTCCTTTTCCTCAAACTCCGGCTTTTGCACAAAAACATAAGACCTCGCCTTCAGCTCTTTTTCTTCCTCTTCGCCCATCAAATCAAACATCGAAACTTGATTTTCCATCACTTTTCTGCCGCTATTATTAATCGCATCCAAAATTCCTTCATACGACGCCAAAAGTGTCGCTCTTGTCTGCCCAAAATCGTCAAAACAGCCCGCTTTAATCAAACTTTCGACACACTTTTTATTCACGCCTCTATCCTTAATTCGCTCACAAAACGAAGAAAAATCCTCAAACTCGCCATTTGCCTCGCGCTCCTCCACAATGCTGTTAATCACTTGCACGCCAACGTTTTTCACGGTTCCCATGCCAAAACGAATTTTGTTATCTGTTACGGTAAATTTTGTGTCACTTTGATTGATATTCGGTGGCAAAATTTCGATGTTCATTTTTTTGCAATCATTGATGTAAACTGGAATTTTGTCGAGATTTCCCAAAAAACTGTTGAGTGTTGCTGCCATCAATTCTTCCTTATAATAAGCTTTCAAAAAAGCCGTTCGGTACGACACCACTGCATACGCCGCAGCATGTGATTTATTAAAAGCATATTTCGCAAACTCCGCCATTTCGTCAAAAATTTTATTGCTTGATACCTCATCAATTCCATTACGCACGCAACCTGGAACCACTACATTGCCGTTCTCGTCCACTTGCCCGTGGATGAAAATTTCTCGTTCTTTTGCCATCACATCTAGCTTTTTCTTTCCCATGGCACGGCGCACCAAATCGGCTCTACCAGTGGAATAGCCCGCCAAATCACGCACAATCTGCATAACTTGCTCCTGATACACCATACAGCCATACGTGACATTCAAAATCGGCTCCAATGCAGGATGCGTATATTCATTATGCCCGGGATTCAATTTTCCCTTGATGTAACGCGGAATTTGGTCCATCGGACCTGGACGATAAAGCGAAACACCAGCAATAATATCCTCCAAGCAATCCGGCTTCAACTCCTTCATAAAGGAAGTCATTCCGCCACTTTCAAATTGGAAAATCCCATACGTATTGCCTTCTTGCCAAATTTTATAAACTTTTGGGTCATTCATCTCTTCGTCAAATTCTACATCAATCCCACGATTTTTCTTGACCAATTGCTTACAATCTTCAATCACAGTCAAGGTTCTAAGCCCCAAAAAATCCATTTTTAGCAAGCCTAATTCTTCTAGCAACGTCATCGTATATTGCGCCACTGGCGTGCCATCATTCACATACAATGGCACATACGTATCCACCGGATTTTTCGTGATAACCACGCCACAGGCATGTGTAGAAGCATTTCGTGGCATGCCTTCCAAGCCTTGTGCAATATCAATGATTTTTTTGACTGTGTCATCTTTTTCATATAATTCTCTCAATTCTGGATTTTCTTCCAACGCTTTTTGAATGGTAATATGTAACTCAAATGGAATCATTTTGGCAAGCTTGTCTACCTCGTTGTACGCTACGTCCAACACTCTGCCCACATCGCGAATCACACTTCTGGCAGACATCGTACCAAATGTAATAATTTGCGAAACGTGGTCTGCGCCATATTTTCTCGCCACATATTCAATCACTTCGCCACGTCTTTTATCATCAAAATCCACATCAAAATCGGGCATGCTAATTCTTTCGGGATTTAAAAATCGCTCAAAAAGCAGATTGTATTTAATCGGGTCAATATCGGTAATGCCAATCGCGTAAGCCACAATCGAACCCGCACCAGAACCACGTCCAGGTCCAACGCTGATGCCAACCGTTTTCGCATAATGGATAAAATCCCACACAATCAAGTAATAATCCACGTACCCCATTTTGGAAATAATGCCCATTTCATATTCCACACGCTCCTGAATTTCCTTTGACGGATTTTCACCATAACGCTCCTTGATGCCATCTTTGCAAAGTTTTCTAAAATATGCTTCATGGGTTTCAAATTCCTCTGGCACATTGTAATTGGGAAGTTTGGTCACGCCAAATTCAAAATCGAAATTGCATTTTTCGGCAATTTTGACCGTGTTTTCAATCGCCTCTGGCACATTCGAAAAATAATCCATCATTTCTTCTTGGGACTTGATGTAAAATTCATCCACGCCAAAACGCATTCTGTTTTCGTCCGTCATTTTCTTACCTGTTTGGATACACAACAAAATCTCGTGATTGTAGCTATCTTCTTTTTTCAAATAATGCGCATCATTCGTCGCAACAAGCGGAATATCTAACTCGCGTGACAATTCAATCAATTTCTGATTTGCCATAACTTGCTCTGGCAAACCATTATTTTGAATTTCCAAATAATAATCTTCTCCAAAAACTTTTTTATGCCAAAGCGCAATTTCCTTAGCTTTTTCCATATCCTCTTTCAAAATCGCTTGATTGACACTTCCCGCCAAACAAGCACTCATGCAAACTAAGCCTTCGCTGTATTGCTCCAGAATCTCGGTATCAATACGTGGTTTATAATAATAACCTTCTGTAAACGAAAGCGAAACCAATTTGACTAAATTTTCGTATCCTTTTTGATTTTTCGCAAGAAGAATTAAATGCGCATAATGGTCGTCCACACCTGCTTGCTTGTCCAAACGGCTATGTGACGCCACATAAACCTCGCACCCAATAATCGGCTTAATTCCTTGTGCCTTGCACTCTTTATAAAAATTAACCGCCCCAAACATCACGCCATGGTCGGTAATTGCAATGGCGTCCATGCCAAGTTCTTTGGCGCGTTTTGGCAAATCTTTGATGCGACACATGCCATCTAGCAAGCTGTATTCACTGTGGACATGTAGATGTACAAAATTCGACATAAATTTCTCCTTCGCTAGTTTGATTTTGTTTTTACTGTATCACAAAAAAGCAAAAATAGCAACCACTAAGTTACTATTTTTTTGTGTACTATTTCTGTTTTTCGGCTAACACGATGTAAGGTTTAGCTTGCATTTTGTCAAGTGAACCTTACATTTGGTAAAAATCTGTCAACTGAAATTAACATTTTATGTTTTGTTCGTAATTTTATCCTTATAATACAAAGTTGCCATTTGATTCAAATTTAGATTTTTTGCTTCACATTCTTTTGTGATATTCGCTATTATTTCTGGTATTTCTTTTTGTAGCAACCTGTCTAATTTCTCAAATTCTTGCATGCAATTTGGAAAATTAGAAATCGTTAGCTCATGATTCAAAATTGATTTTGCAGAATCTTCTGCAATATTTTCCTCTAACTTTATCGCATGCGCAATCACCAATTGATAAATTTGTTTCACCAAATTGCTATCAATCCCATTTTTGTCCGCAAAAATTTCGATATTTTTGTAAATCTCTTCTTCCCTTTTTCCTTGAAAAAAAGGCATTTTATTTTTGATTTTTATGCCAGCCACAATCGGTATGAGTGCCATTCTTAACGTAAGCATATTTTTTATCATGGCATCATACTGATTCAATTCTTCTCTGATTCCATCTAATTCCATGCTTTCACTCTCCTTTTTTCTTCAACATTTCATACAAAAAATCAATCCCTCTTTTATAACTGTCTTTGCCCAATCCGCAAATTTGTGTTTCACATACATCCGTTATGACCGATATTTTTCTGAAATCCTCTCTTTGGTGAATATCAGACATGTGCACTTCCACAAATTTTGTAAAATCTGAAACAGCTTCAATCGCATCACGAATGGCGTACGAATAATGCGTATACGCTCCTGCGTTGATGACAACTCCGTCCTGTTTTTCCTTGCTTTCATGAATCACATCAATGATATCTCCCTCGTGATTCGATTGATAAAATTCAACATCTATCCCCTTTTGATTGGCATATTCTTTTAGTTCGCGATTAATATCTTCTAGCGTTTCTGCTCCATAAACATTTTTCTTTCGGATGCCAGTCATATTCAAATTCGGTCCATTTAACACTAATATTTTCATCGTTTTTCCCTCCTTTTATAACATCAAATCTAAAATTCCAAGCGCTACAGCAGCTTCAATCACGGGAACTGCTCTTGGGACAATGCACGGGTCGTGGCGCCCCTTAATGGCTAATGTTTCATTTTCCATTGTTTGTAAATTAACACTTCTTTGCTCTTTTCCAATCGACGGTGTTGGCTTGATGGCAACCGATAAAACAATTGGAGCCCCTGTTGTCATTCCGCCTAAAATACCACCATTATGATTGGAAAGCAAAGCTACTTTACCATCTTTTATTTCGTATTCGTCATTAACTTTGGAAGCATTTGCCCTAGCGAAATCAAATCCCAAGCCGAACTGAACACCTTTTACCGCAGGAATTCCAAAAAGAATTCCCGCCAATTTTCCTTCCACTGTATCAAACATATTTCCGCCAACCCCAATTGGAATGCCGATTGCAGCACATTCAATTTCTCCGCCAACGCTGTCTTGCGCCATTCGATAGGTTTCGATTTCGGCTCTCATTTTTTCTTCGGTTTCCTCCGAAATTGTAGCAAATGTTTTCTTAGAAAGTTGTTCCAACAACTCTTTGCTGATTTGATTTTTATCAAAACAAGCATCACAAACATTTCCAATTCGCTTGATATGAGCCCCAATTTGGATGCCTTTTGGCTCCAAGATTTGTTTGGCAATCGCGCCTGCAAAAACGACTGGCGCCGTAAGTCTGCCACTAAAATGCCCACCGCCTCTGCTATCATTGTAACCATGATATTTCACAAAAGCTGGATAGTCGCTATGGCTTGGTCTTGGAACGGTCATGACATTTTCATAATCGCCACTATGTGCGTTCGTGTTTTCTATCATCATCGCAAGTGGCGCACCAGTTGTGGTTTGATTTAAAACACCTGACAAAATATGTGGAATGTCCTTCTCTAGCCTGGCTGTTGCTGTTTTATCTTTGCCTGGCGCACGCCTAGACAAATCTTGATAAATTTTGTCCATATCTAATTTTATGCCTGCTGGAAGTCCGTCTATCACACAGCCAATCCCTTCGCCATGGCTTTCTCCAAAAATCGATACTTTTATTTTATCACATACAATCGATGACATCTGCTTTCCCCCCTAACAAATGATAATCTTCAAAAAATTGTGGATACGTCTTAGCAACACTTTCTGCATCGGTTATCGACGTTTCTCCATTGGCGCAAAGAGCAGCAACCGAAAACGCCATTACAATTCTATGGTCTTGATAACCGCTTAAATTGGCCCCTTGAACCGTGCCTCCTTTAATCAGCATTCCATCTGGCTTTTCTTCAACGCAAACTCCCATTTTCTTTAAGTTGGAAATAACGCTTTCAAGTCGATTCGATTCTTTATAACGCAACCTTTCAGCGCCCTCAATTAACGTTGTGCCTTCTGCAAACGCTGCCACCACAGCAATAGATGGCACCGTATCTGGCATGTTCGAAACATTGACTTTAATTCCTTTTAAATTTGACTTTTTCGCACAAATCGTATTTTCGCTGATTTCAATCTCTGCACCAAAACGTTTTAAAACATTTACAATTTCTTTGTCTCCTTGTGCGCCATTAATGTTAAGTCCTTTTAATGTGATATCCCCATTGATGACACCTGCCGCCAAAAAGAAAGCTGCTTGTGACCAATCTCCTTCGACAGTATAATTACGCTTTTGGTAAGTTTGATTGCCTTTTATGTAATATCCTTTCGCAGTTTCTTCGACATGAACGCCATAATCAGCCATCACTTGGATGGTCATATCAACATATGGTTTGCTTTGAAGCTCAGTTGTAAGAACAATTTCGCTATCTCCCTCTAAAATTGGAAGCGCCAAAAGTAAACCTGTGATATATTGTGAGCTGACATTTCCTGCCACTTCATATTTGCCACTTTTTAGTTTTCCTTCCATCGAAAGTGGAAGTCCACCATCACAAATACAGGTCACGCCATGCGCTGGCAAAATTTTTAAGTATTCTCCAATCGGTCTTTTTAAAAGGGTTCCAGAACCTGTAATCGTCACTTTTCTTCCAAGCGCTGCTACAACAGGAATAATAAATTTGGACGTATTACCTGATTCGATACAATCTAATGTATCCTCACCTTTCTGAATGGAAGTAATGACTTGCTTCATTGCTTGCATATCCTTTGAATCAATGATGGGAGCGACTTCCCCTCCACCTGCTAAAAAAGAACATATCATCGCTCTGTGAGCAACCGATTTGGAAGGTGGAATCGTAACCTCCCCAGTTAAAAACGAATTTTTCAGTTTTACGATACGCATACTTTAATCCTCCTCTTTGAAAAAATTTAGAATTTCTTCCTTATGAATTGGCTGTATCAAACTATCTCCAATTTCATGCAGTAAAATCAATCGAATGGCATTTGCAGTGCGCTTTTTATCCGCATTCATCGCCGTGATAATTTCGGTTAACGAATGCGTGTCTTCTGTTTTTAAATGATATTTTTGTAGCACATTCGCAATTCGGTTGGCGGTTCCTTTTTCAGTGATGCCATTTTTTTCGCCTGCCTTTGCAATCAGCACCATACCAATTCCGACTGCTTCGCCATGCGATATGTTTGTAAAACCATGCAGTTTTTCTATAGCATGACCTGCGGTGTGCCCGAAGTTTAGCAACGCTCTTTCGCCACGCTCTTTTTCATCTTGCTGCACAACCTCTGCCTTCAAACTCACACATTCAAAAATAATCTCTTCGATGATTTCGTTTGCATTTTGTTGTTCAATTTTTTCAAAAAGCCTCTTGCTTTTGATACATCCCATTTTGATAGCTTCTGCCATGCCATCTGAAAAATATTTTGGTGTTAACGTTTGAAGTGTATTGGGGTCAATTAAAACAAGGCATGGCTGGTGAAATGCGCCACAAAGATTTTTGCCTTGCGGCAAATCCACTGCCGTTTTTCCGCCTACCGACGAATCGACTTGTGCCAATAAAGAAGTCGGAATTTGCACAAATTCAATTCCTCTTAGGTAAATCGCAGCTGCAAAACCTGCCATGTCGCCACAAACACCGCCACCAAGCGCAACTACCAAATCCTCTCTTGTGAAATCATTTTGCGCCATGCATTCAACCATTTCCATGACAGTGGCAATCGTTTTGGAGGCTTCTCCTGCTTTGAAAACATACGAAACCACCTCAAATCCATTTTCCTGCAATGATTTTTTGACACTGTTTTGATAAATGGGATAGACATTGGTATCACTCACCACACATACTTTTTTGGCTTGACTAACTGTTTTTATATAACGACCGCAATCGTTCAAGATGCCTTTTTGGATGAATATATCATATCCTTTGCCAACTTCGACTCTTAACTTTTTCATTTTCCCCCTCCTTTTTGTAAGTTATCTACAATCTCTAAAGCGGTTTGTGTGACTGACAAATCGCCATTGATTACACAATCCGCAGCCTCCAAATATTTTACTTTTCTCTCTTCATACAACTTTTTGGCTTTGGTTTTATCCTGAAATAAGGGTCTGGTATCATCATTTTCAAGTCTTTCACAAATAACGGCATAGGAAGCATCCAAAAAAAATACTCTACTGCCCTTTTTGATTGCTTCTACATTGCGCTGATACGTCATTGTCCCGCCACCAGTTGACACAATATAACCTTGTAAATGCGCAATTTTCTGGCACATTTGATGCTCCAAATCTCTGAAATAGGCTTCCCCATAAGTCTGAAATATTTCGTTGATTGTCATGCCTTGTTCTTGCTCAATCCATTCATCCATATCGATAAAATGGTAATGGAGCAACTCCGCTAATTCTTTTCCAACAACAGTTTTCCCCGCCCCCATAAATCCACATAACACAATATTATCCATTTTTCGCAAGCTCCTTTCGTGTAATTTCCATCACTGTTTCAACATCTTCTTTTGAAAATTTGACGTGATTCCATATTTCTTCCGCCATGGCAGCTTGCCAAACCAGCATAGAAAGTCCATTGCAATATTGCAATCCGCCTTCACGCGCATAACGCGTAAACTGCGTTTCTAGCGGATTATAAATCGCATCAAATACTGCTTTGGATGATTTGATCACAGATTCTGCTAAAGGGCATGCATTGACATTGGGATACATGCCAACTGGCGTTCCATTGATAATCAAGTCATAGCCACCTTTGGCTTCTGTTAAAAAAATAATTTCACAATCTTTTGCAAGTTTCTGTCGAATTTCTTCTTGGATTTGTTTAGCAGCTTGCAGGCTGGATTCTCTCACCGCAAGCGTCACCTGCGCTCCTTCCAAAATGCTTTCAAAAGCAAACATTCTGGAAACACCTCCACTGCCACAAATCAAAACTTTTCCACCAAGTAAAATCCCAGCATTTTCAAGGGCACATAAGAAACCATCGCAATCTGTATTGTAGCCTATTTTCTTGCCTTCTTGCAAAGCCACTGTGTTAACCGAGCCAAACAATTGCGCTTTTGGAGAAAGTTCATCCAAAAATGGCAGAATGTTTATTTTGTGCGGTATCGTAACATTAAAACCGTTTAACCCCTCGAGTTTCTTTGGAAAACGATTTTCCAACTCTTGTGGCATGATTTCGATTAATTCATACTTGGCAGGAACATCACTTATTTCAAAGAATGCCTGATGGATGATGGGGCTCATGGAATGCCCCAGCGGGTAACCAATTAATCCATATTTTTTCTCATTCATATTGTTCAATTTCCTCCTTTAATTGCTTAAATTTTGGAAGCGAATTTTCTATCATTTTGGTATCTGTGCAAAAGGCTAAACGCACATAGCCTGGGCAAGCAAAGGAACTTCCTGGCACCATCAAAATATGATATTTTTTCGCAAGCTGACAAAATTCCCTTTCATTTTTCATCGGTGATTTCAAAAATAAATAAAATGCCCCTTGTGGCTTTTTGCATTCATATCCAATACGAATCAAACCATGATATAAAATGTCCCTATTTTTTTCATATTCCGAAATATCTGAAGTCAAATCCACACATTCTGCCACCGCTTTTTGGAGCAAAGATGGCGCATTGACAAAACCTAAAATTCTGGTTGCAATCGTAATGGCTTGCACGAGATTTTCAAAATCGTCTGCCTCTTCTGGAATGACGATATAGCCAATTCTCTCGCCTGGAAGGGAAAGACTTTTGCTATAGGAATACACGACTAGCGTATCATCATAATATTTCGTTAAATACGGCACTTGAACGCCATCATAAACAATTTCTCGATACGGTTCGTCTGAAATCAAATAAATGGTTTGCTGATATTCGGCTTCTTTTTTGCTTAGCACTTCGACCAACTTTTGGATGACGCTTTCTGAATAAACCATTCCAGAAGGATTATTCGGATTATTGATGATAACTGCCTTCGTTTTGGCTGTTATCTTTTTTTCAAAATCTGCTATGTCTGGCTCAAAATCTTCATTGCACAAAACCTCGACAACGTTACCATTATAATTTTCGATATAATTTCTGTACTCCATAAAATAAGGAATTAGCACAATCACTTCGTCCTCTGGATTTAGAATTGCCTTTAAAGCCACATTCAAACCACCAGCAGCGCCTACGCACATACAAATATTGCTCTCCTTAAAATTAGTTGCAAATCGATGATTCAAAGAATTTGCAATCATTTTCCTCACATCTTCATAACCGTTATTCGACATATAAGCATGAATATTTTTATCTTCCAAACATTTTTCAATTGCCTCATTTACTTGCTTTGGTGGCTCTACACTTGGATTGCCCAAACTAAAATCATACACATTTTCTTTTCCATATTGTTTTACCAACCTCTTCCCTTCTTCAAACATTTCTCGAATCACGGAATTATTTTTCACTAATTTCCCCATTTTTTTCGCTATCATAACTTTCCTCCTTCATATCTGCCAAGAATTTTTACAGATTTGCATTCTGCCTTCAGCAATTCTATCACAGAATCGATGGCATCATTGATTTCTAAATCTACTAAAAAAATGTAATCTCCCAACTCCGTTTTGGCTGGCCTTGATTCAATTTTGGTTAAATTGACTTGATTTTCATTAAAAATCCTCAAAACGCGGTACAACGCGCCTGGCTTGTGTTTGGTAGAAAATAGCAAAGACATTTGATTGCCTTCTTCATTTTGCGTTTTACTCATCAGCCAAAACTTGGTCTGATTCCATTCATTTTCTTGAATGTCACTTGCTAAAAGCGTCAAACCATATTCTTCTACGCAAGCAATATTGGCAATACACGCACAAAAATCCTTTTGGCTGATTTCTTTTGCCGCTAAAGCCGTACTGGAAACTTGATTGATGCGGGCATTTTTCAAATTTTTTTCAAGATAAGTTCGACACTGCGCAAGCGCTTGTGGGTGTGAGTACACTTCTTTTATTTCCTTCCATTCATATTTTCGATTCGCCATTAAATGATGCTTTATTTTTGCAATTCTTTCTTCTTTGACGAAGATTCCATCTGTTTCTATCAAAGCATCCATCGTTTCTGTTACGCCACCTTGGATGGAATTTTCAATTGGTACAATGGCTTCTGCAATTTCGTCATTTTTCAAACTTGTGATAATTTCAGTTATGGTTGCAAATTCCACCAGCTCACTTTTGCCAGCATAATTTTCGGCTACCTCGAAAGAAAACGTTCCCTTGGGTCCTAAAAATCCTAATTTCATATTGCCTCCTTTTCCAAATGAAAAAATGGAACTCTTTTAATGAGTTCCATAACTTGCATTTTATCACTTAAGAAAATTTTTTACTCATTAAAAAAATGGGCATATGCAAATAAACCGTAGCTAAAAAAGAAGCTAAAGTTAAAAAAGAAATTAAAGTTCACACCATTTTTTTTAATTTTCAAAATATTTTCTCTCCTCTTTAAATTTCTATCATTTTTTATAGTATACTATATGTTTCCAAATTTGTCAATATTTTTTTCAAATAAAAAGATATGTATATGATTAATTTATGATAATGTCTTAAGTAGTAACTTTAGAAAATGTCCCAAA
>CANSTR010000004.1 GCA_947649935.1 uncultured Clostridia bacterium | reverse complement strand
TTTTATGTGTTATTTTTTCTCTTCTTGCTTTTCTTTTTTTACTGTCAACGTTTTTTATTTTAGCACCTTTAGTCTTAATTGTCAAGACTTTTTTCAAAAAAATTTTTAACATACAAAAAATGGTAGAATTTATCTACCATTTTCTTACATTTTTAATTCACTTTTTATTCATTTACTACGATTGAAAAATCATATGCATCTGAGAAATCTGTTGTAGCAGATACCTGCAATTGTACAGTTGCACCTGGTTCTACTTCACCAATAACAGCTTGAAGTGTTGTTATCTCATTTCCTTCTTTATCTACTAATTTTATATCAGCAAATTTCATTTCCATTTTAGTACTACCAATATTCTTCACATCTGCTAAAATTAATGATTCTCCATTTTTTTCTGTTAACTGAATATTCGACACCTCATAATTTCCAAACGTTTTGGTTTCTGAAAGTTTATCACTGATATTTAATTTGGTTCCATCTTTCAATTTTTCAACTAAATCAGAATCTTTATTTGCTTCACCCATTTGTCCACTTTGCGAAGTTTGTCCTCCTGCATTTTGTTGCATTCCTGACGCATCTTCTCTTCTTACAATGACAAATACTGCAATAGCAATTACTGCAATAATAACTAAAATCAATATCATTCTTTTCTCACTTTTTTTCATTTGTTTACCTCCCTAAAATACTTTTGTTTTTACATAAGTAAGTATATTTTAAAATGTAATTAATGTCAATAGTTTCTTTAAAAATATTTCATGTTTTTTATGCTAAAATTAGTCCACCATAGTCCACTACATCAAGCCCTTTAAAATCCACAACTTCAATTCCTTGTTTTTCTATAAATTTTGAAATTTGATGATTACGATCTATTTTTTCCAACTCTCCAAATACCATCATTTTATTTTCAATACTTGCCATTGCTCCACCAATTAAGCCATTCATTTGGCTATATTGATTCGGTTGACGAAGCAATTTGATATTCGGAATTCTTTCCAGCAAAAGAACTTTGATACCAGCCCTTACCAATTTTTCAGCAATCTTTTTGTCTGCCACAATTGCAGAATTTTCATTGATTACACCAATTGCACAATTGCTATAGCCTTGCGAAATTTGAATTTTCTGCAATTTTTCCTCTTCTATCTTTTGTAAAATCACTGGATCAGTATAAGCAAAATTGTGAATGATTTTATTTCCAATTTGACAAACATTATAAGGAATATCTTGTGGATATTTTCCCGAAACAGTCGTCTTGCCTTCCACTATTTGCATGTTTGTGTTTTTCAACTTACTTTTTAAATAGACATAACAAGATTTTTCAACTACCAAAGCATTGTTAATTTTACAACAAAAAATGTCCACATGCGAAGAAATCTCCTCATAAACTGCCTTCGACTTTGGTACTTCTACCAACTCATAATTCAAACTTTTCAGAAAATCCCTTTCTGCTTTTCTCATTCGATAATCAATGATTGCATATTTCATATCTCCCTCTTTCTTTTTAATCTAATCACTTTCCTTCATTTGCCAGCTCATCAAAATCGTGAACAAAACAGAAATCATAATGATAAAAAACAAAATACTCAACATTTCTAAATTTTGTGTAATTCCAACTGCTACTAATAAAATACTGTAGCCAACGATTCTTCCTATGTTCAAAAACAGTTCTCGCAATACGAAATATTCTGTATTCAACTCTTTGGCAAATGGCTCTCGATTTGCATAATCAAACAAATCTTTTTCCGTTATATTTAAAATAATGTTCATAAAAACAGCATAAGCAATATTATAGGCAACAACACTAACCAGATTGACTGAAAAAGCGATATAAATAAAGCTGGCAATTGTTACAATTGCAGAAACTTCTAACATCTTTCTTTTTTGTGCTTCATGATAATATTTTCCAAATAAATACATCGAGATGATTGTAAACAACGAAAATAATGATGTCCAGCTTCCTAGTTCCAAATCATTTTCTGTTTGATAAATCATCAACAAAGAAACGACCAAACTCATCACTCCATAGCGATTAAAGCCTTTTAAAAACTCTACCAAATATAACTTTTTCAAATTTTCATCTTTTACAAAAATTTGCCACATTTTTCTCAAATTAATTTGACTCGTTTGCACATTTTTATTTTGGATAAAAAAACTAAGGATTAATTTTAAAATAGCAAATACCAAAATTAAACCAGCAGTCACTTCATAGGAATAAGCAGTAATGTAGGCTCCCAATAAAATCGGTACAATTAAACTGACGCTTTCTGTCGCAACTACTTCATAACCCAAATATCGACTTCTTTCTTGGTTTGAAATCTGCTCTGACTTTATCATATTAAACGGAAACCCTATCGTGGCAACAGAAATTCCATATATAATTCCAATCAGCCAAACGTAATTAACAATTTTCTCTTTCATTAAAATAATGATAAAGATATACACGATTTGAATCAATGTTCCAAATCGATATACATTCATTTTGTTTTTTCTTTTAATAAAATCTGCGGTCCAAAAAGCGCCTATCGTTGCCACAAACCAACCAATCATATTGTAAAGCGACAAATAAAAAATATTCTGTTGCGTTATTTTATAAAAATAAGCTGCCAAAAAAGTATTCAAAAATATACTAATCATTTTAGAAAGCACTTGATTTAAAATTAAAATTTGAGCTCCACTCGATAATTTCGTATCTTTTGTTTCTATATTTACCATGATTAAAACTCCTTCTTCAGTTCCTCCAACTTTTGATTCAATTTCGAATAAACCTTTTCACACATCCATTTTTCATTTGACACTTTCGTCACATCTTCCACCAAAATCCACTTTACGCCACTGTTTTCATCTGGCTTGCTATGTAGCAATTCTGTTTCGTCCACTTCCAAAAGATACGTCACATTAAAATGCAAATGCGAAGAAACATAGTTTCCATTTTTTACATGTCCATTCACACATAAAATTTCTAATGAAAAAATATCGTCACATAACGTCTTCACATTTTCCACACCAGTTTCTTCTTTCACTTCGCGAATCGCTGTCTGCAATAAATCCGACTCCCCATCGCTATGTCCACCTGTCCACGCCCAACTTTGATAAATATTATGATAAATCATAAGCACTTTCGTTCTTTCTCGATTTACCACCCAAGCGGACGCTGTAAAATGTGCCACTTCATTCTTCCTCGTTAAAACATCCTCAAATCTATCCATCCATTTTAACATTGTTTGCTTATCTCTTTCTTCTTGCTCATTATACGGCCTATACATTTGAATTTGTTGTTTAAAATCCATTTTCATTCTCCTTTTCAAACCATTTCGCAAATTCTCTAAGCGCCTCTTGTGAACCATCTATCTTTCTGCGTTCTTCTCTTTCCAACTCACTCATCTGCGCCAATGTTTTGTCAAAATGATTTGGCTTAAAAATGTACCACAAATCTGACCATTTTTCCTCACGATTTATGCCTTCCATTTGGTAAGTCAAATTGCCAGGATGTCTTCCGTAAAAATAGCGAATTTGCGTGCCATCAAAATACGCCAAACATTCCTCAAATCGACAACTTCTATCCGTTTCGTTTTCCATCAATTTTAAAATACCAGACACACCAATCGTATCCAAAGCAAAATTCACAAACGTTTTCGGAAAGCCATTTAAACTGTCAATAAAAAATCCGGTGTCCAAGGCAAGACACGGCTTCTTAACAATTTCATACGCCTGCTTCACTTTAGCAGTCGCAATTTCCTTCAAATCATCACTTCTCGGCTCATCCAATTCAAAATCATAAGTCGTAAATTGAATATCTTTCAAATACTTTTGTGCCGACTTCGCTTTTCCTTGATTATGCGTCACAAATACAATTTCGTTCATTTTCACACCTTTCTTACTGCACAATTATACACGATTTTTTCGAGTTCATAGCGCATCATTTTTTCTTTTTGCAACTTTTCAATTTTCCAATCCCAAAAAAAATATTGTATACTTGTTCTATCAAATAATCGCTTACTCTTTTTCCATTTTGGTTGCCAAATAAAATGGTCATCCAAATTTTCATGATTGGCTATAAAATTACAATCATCCACAGCATCGACACGAAAAAGCAAAATGCCATTTGGCTTCAAAATTCGCTTGATTTCTTGAATAATTTGCTTGGTCGTATCTTCTGGGAAATAATGAATGCTCAAATCTGCAATCACAATTTCTGTATAATCGTCTTGAATTGGAAATCTTTTCGTCATATCAAAAAGACAAGTCTTTGCTTGAGGTGCCTCTTTTTGAAGCGTTTCAATCGCGACTTCTGAATAATCACAAGCTAGCACCTCTTTTCCCTTTTGCAATAAATAAAACGTATTATTGCCCAGTCCACAGCCCAAATCTACAATCGGTGTCTGACAATTTTCAATTTCCTGTTCATAATCTTTCAGCCAGTTGTCATACGTTGTTTCTCGTATTTTTACTGATTCATCCTCGTTTATTTCCACAAAACGCTGATTAAATACCTCTTTGTCTGTGTATTGTTTATCCATAAAAACTCCTATTTTCTCAAAATATTCTCCGCCAATTCTTCCATTTTCTGTCTTGATTCCTCATTCATTCTCGACTTAATCGTAACAACTGGCTCACAAATCTCCATTTCCTTCATTTTGCCAACCATCTCTTGCATCACTTTCGCTGCCATAGGTGCCCAAGTTCCATTTTCCACAAAACCAACTTTACGCTTTTGGAAATTTTTACTTAGCAAATGTCGCAAAAATTGCTCCATTGGCGGAAACACGCCCGCATCGTAAGTTGACGCAGCCACAATCATTTTATCATAACGAAACGCATCTTCAATCGCTTCTGCCATGTCATCCCTCGTCAAATCCGCTAAGGCGACCTTTTTGGCACCTTTTTTCTCCAACATTTTGGCTAGCTCCTTGGCAGCCTCAGCTGTATTTCCATGAATCGAAGCATACGCAATAAGCACGCCATCATCCTCTGGCTCATAACTGCTCCAAATCCTGTATTTATCGATATAATGCCCCAAATTTTCCTTCAAAATCGGACCATGCAACGGGCAAATCATTGCCACATCCAAAGTCGCCAATTTTTTCAACAACGCTTGTACCTGCACACCATATTTTCCACAAATGTTGAAATAATACCTTCTCGCCTCACATGCCCAATCCTCCTCTACATCCAAGGCACCAAATTTGCCAAATCCGTCTGCTGAAAACACGATTTTTTCCGCTTTTTCATACGTCACCATAACCTCCGGCCAATGCACCATTGGCGCCATGAAAAATTGCAATGTATGCTTGCCAAGATTGATTTCGTCGCCTTCTTTCACAACCATTTTTCGTTCCTCCAAATGCAGAATCTCAAAAAATTGCTTCATATAATTAAAAGTTACAGCATTTCCAATCAATTTCATTTCTGGATATTTTTCCGCCAAACGCCCAATGTTATAAGCATGGTCTGGCTCCATGTGCGAAATCACCAAATAATCTGGTTTTTCTCCTGCCAAAGCATTTTCCAAATTTTCTAACCATTCCTCCGATTTTCGCTTGTCCACGGTATCCATAACAACATTTTTCTCATCTTTAATCAAATAGGAATTATAAGAAATTCCATTTGGCACCACATATTGACTTTCAAACAAGTCAATGTCTTTATCATCTGCTCCAATGTATACAATATCTTTTGAAATCGTTATATCCTTCATTTTCTTCACTCCTCTTTATTTTTTTAACTATTTTATAATACTTTTGATTCATTTGCAACAACTTTTTGCTTGCCAAACGATATTTTTACGGCATACAAGCATTGACCATTCGTGCAGATGTTAGAAAAGAAACTGAAGTAGACAACATGGTAAAACAAATTTTAGAAACTTTTGGACAAATCGATGTGCTAGTCAACAACGCTGGTATCGCGATTGATAAAGAATTTGAGGATAGAACTGTTGAAGATTGGAACAACACGCTTTCCACCAATTTAATCGGACCTTTTCTCGTGGCAAAACGTGTTGGCACAGAAATGCTCAAACGAAAAACAGGAAAAATCATCAATGTTTCCAGCACAAATGGAATCAATGCTTTTTTCCCAACTTCCATCGATTATGATGCATCCAAAGCTGGGCTCATCAATTTAACACACAATTTAGCCTTGCAATATGCACCTTACATCAATGTAAACGCCGTTGCGCCAGGTTGGGTCAATACCGACATGAACCAAGATTTGCCCGCAGATTTGGTGGCAGAAGAAACGGAGAAAATTTATCTCAAACGTTTTGCCGAGCCGGAAGAAATCGCCAAAGTCATTTGCTTTCTCGCCAGTGACGATGCACGTTATATTAATGGAGAAATCATCAAAGTGGATGGCGGATACTAAGCTATTATTCATACAAAAAAGGACACAGTGTTTCCGTGTCCTTACATTTTTACATGAAATAATGCCTGTACCTTTTAATTTAATTGCTCAAATCCCAACCGCTTCCGTTCCAAGTCATACCTGCATTCTTTGGTAACTTAATCAGAGGTCTTATTCCTATATCTGGTTGCCAATATGCTGTAGAACATGGACCAGCATAAGGATAATACTTTATATTTACATACCATAACGAACTACTATCATTACTATACGCTGTACTTAGCCAATATCCTATTAAATTTCCCGGATTTTTACAATAATACAACGAATCTGTTATATTACTTATGAATAAATCTCCCTGTCCAGTACCGCTTGAATAATTCGTTCCATATTTTCCATTATAACTTTGTACAAACTGCTCTAACGTAGCTCCTCCTGTTGCTGTTGCATCAGCAAATCCTTTTGCAAATTCACTCCAATAAGCATTATTTATTAAAGCACTTTGTGCATTTCCAGTACTTGTAGTTCCGATAGCACCATACGTTCCATTTACTGACAAATCTGCGCTATTAGAAATCGAAGAATTTGGTACATAATCACTTGCAATGAGATACACATTTGCTCCATCATTCAAAAACAGTTTCCAATCATCAATTCCATTCGCACTATAATTCACTTTATCTCCATATAATGGTGCTTGTGCTTCTGTCGTCGCTACGCCACGAATTTTCCAAACTCCATTTTCTTCAATCACTCTCGCATCCGCTGGCAATTTTACCAATGGGCGAATTCCAAAATTGGCTGTATGATTTGCATATCCTCCTATTATTGGGTTACCAGAAGCCCATACTCCCAAATAAAGAGTGGGATGAGTTGTCGCTAACCAACACCTATTCCCTAAATGAACATCTTTCACTCCTCCACTTTGCTCTACACTCAATTCATATTGCTCTTTTGTTGGTCCTCCTGTTACAGTCGCTCCTTCAACTCCAACAAATTGTTGCCAATTTTCTGTATTTGTCATCCAATTTACTAAAGTATTTGGGTTACTATCTGTTACATAGACATAATTTCCATTAATACCAATATTAGTTCCTGCATTTAGTAAAGTTCCTGTTACCCAATCACTTGCTATCAAATACACATTTTTTCCATCATTCAAAAATACCTTCCAATCCTCTATTCCATTAGCACTATATTGTATCTTATCTCCATAATTCTCTGGCGTAATTCTTTCCGTCGCTTTTTCCACTAAATCCCATGCATCGCCTTTCCAGGACATAACTGTATTGGCTGGCAATTTAATCAATGGACGAACACCATACGTAGTAGAGTAATAGGCATCTGTAGTTACACGACCTTGATAAAATGCAATTATTATACTTCTACTATATCTTGAACTAGGCGATGCCAGCATATAACCATTCATATCGTTCCAAATTTCTTTATGTGTGAAGTACAGAGAGTCATCATAACCTGCATGATCATTTAAAACTTGAGGCTCTCCTGAATAACTTGTTCCATATTTACCATTATAACTTGCCCAAAATTGCTCTAATGTTGGTCCTCCTGTTGCTGTTGCTCCAATATACCCTCTCGCATATTCACTCCAATATAGATTCGTTGCCATCCAGTTTACCAATCCGTCACGACTACTTCCATAAACGCCATAATCTCCACTTGTTGTAATTCCTTCTGCGCAATCTAATCCACTCACTGGCACATAATCACTTGCTATTAAATAAATATTCGTTCCGTCATTTAAAAATATTTTCCAGTCATTAATCCCATTTGCACTATAATTTACTTTTGTTCCATAGTCTGATTCTGGCTTAATAACATCAGTTCCAACACCTTTTTTAGTTTCTTCTTGTTCCTCTCCGCCACCACTTGAATTGCCTGTTCCAATAATCATTGGCGCTCCATTTGTATCTTTGCCTAGCTCCACGGTTCTATTCGTGTCATTGTCTGTGTAATAAAATTTCCCATCTGTATCGATCCAATACTTGCCGTTTGATGTTTGCGCTGTTTTATTAGCATTTTGCTGACATCTTTCCATAATATAATCATATAAATCAGTCGTTAAATCGCCTCCACCTAAGCAATCAATCAACATTTCTGCATTCGATAATTCTAACGATTCTTTTAACTTCGCCTCATCATACGTATCTGCTGCCTTCGTCGCTCTTTCCATAATGCCATTACTTCCTGCAATTAAATTTAGGCTAATTCCCGCTAGAATTAATAATACGATAATTGTTACAATTAATGCAATTAGCGTAATTCCAGTATTTCTTTTCATTTGTTTCTCCTTCCCTTTATGGTTAACTTTTATATAATGTTATTATAACATTATACGTTTTATTTTGTCAATGTCTTTTAGAAATGTTACTCAATTGTAATATTTGTAACAAAATTGTAAAATTTACATAAAAAAAAGAGCCTCTCAGCTCTCCTTTTTGACTTATTTCATCGCCTCATAAACCGCAACAGAAACCGCCACAGTAGCTCCAACCATAGGATTGTTACCCATACCGATTAATCCCATCATTTCAACATGTGCTGGAACGGATGAACTTCCTGCAAATTGTGCATCTGAATGCATTCTTCCCATTGTATCTGTCATACCATAAGAAGAAGGTCCAGCTGCCATGTTGTCTGGGTGAAGCGTTCTTCCTGTTCCACCACCAGACGCTACTGAGAAATATTTTTTGCCTTGCTCGATGCATTCCTTTTTGTATGTACCAGCAACTGGATGTTGAAATCTCGTTGGATTGGTTGAGTTTCCTGTAATCGAAACGTCCACTTTTTCATGATGCATGATTGCCACACCTTCTCTTACTTCGTCTGCACCATAGCATTTTACTTTCGCTCTTGGTCCGTCTGAATAAGGTGTTTCTTTGACGATTTTCAATTTTCCTGTGAAGAAATCAAATTCTGTTTCCACATGGGTGAAACCATTGATTCTTGAAATAATTTGCGCAGCATCTTTTCCTAAACCATTTAAAATAACACGCAATGGTTTCTTTCTTGCCTTGTTGGCATTGTTTGCAATACCAATGGCTCCTTCTGCTGCTGCAAAACTTTCATGTCCTGCCAAAAAGGCAAAACAATCTGTTTCCTCTGATAAAAGCATGGCACCTAAGTTTCCATGTCCCAAGCCAACTTTTCTGTCGTCTGCAACAGAACCTGGAATACAAAAAGATTGCAAGCCTTCTCCGATGCATTTTGCTACATCCGCAGCTGTTTTCACACCTTTTTTGATGGCAATTGCAGCGCCAACTGTGTATGCCCAACAAGCATTTTCAAAACAAATTGGTTGAATGTTTCTTACCATTTCGGCAACATTCAATCCTTTATCTTCGCAAATTTTCTTTGCTTCTTCTAAAGAAGAAATCCCATTCTCATTTAAACATTTATTGATTTGGTCAATTCTTCTTTCATAACTTTCAAATAAAGCCATTTTCTTTCCTCCTATTTTATAATCTATCTAATTTTTCGTTCCAATATTACTCTGCACGTGGGTCAATTTTCTTAACAGCCTCATCAAAACGACCATATTGACCAGAAGCCTTTTCAATAGCCTCCATTGGCTCAATTCCTTTTTTGATGTTTTCCATCATTTTTCCTAAATTCACATATTTATATCCAATAATTTCATCGTTTTTATCTAATCCAATTTCTGTTATGTAACCTTCTGCCAATTCCAAATATCTTGGTCCCTTTACATTGGTTGAATAAATCGTTCCAACCTGACTTCTATGTCCTTTTCCTAAATCTTCCAAACCTGCTCCAACTGGAAGTCCGCCTTCTGAAAATGCAGATTGACTTCTACCATACACAATTTGCAAAAATAATTCTCTCATAGCAGTATTAATCGCATCACAAACTAAATCCGTATTCAAGGCTTCTAAAATTGTTTTTCCGACTAAAATTTCACCTGCCATCGCAGCTGAATGTGTCATTCCCGAGCAGCCAATTGTTTCGACTAATGCTTCTTGTATGATTCCTTCTTTAATATTTAAAGTAAGCTTGCAAGCTCCTTGTTGAGGTGCACACCATCCAATTCCATGTGTCAAACCAGAAATATCTTTGATTTCTTTCGCTTTCACCCATTTTCCTTCTTCCGGAATTGGTGCTGGGTCGTGTTTCGCTCCTTTAGCTACCTTACACATATGTTCTACTTCTTCTGAATAAATCATATTTACCTCCTTGTATTTTTGATTCGCCTATTCCTAGACTTTGTTATTTTATCATAACATTTGCAATGTTGCAAGAATTTCTTGTAAAATAATTTCTTTTATGCTAAAATACTTATATGAAACTAGAATATCAAAATCAAGAAAATAAATATGAAACAGTCAAAGAAGTTATAAAAAAGGAATTTGCCATTTCGGAAAGACTATTTCTAAAATTAAAAAGAAACGAGAAAATTTTCGTCAACAACCAAATCGCTCTGCCACATCAACTTATCCAATTAAATGACCACATTGTTGTTGACATTTCTTTTGACGAACAAAGCGAAAATATTGTTCCTACCAAAATGGATTTGAACATTGTTTTTGAAGATGACACCATGCTCATCGTCAACAAATCGTCAAACATGCCAGTTCATCCTTCTATGGCACATTTTACCGATAGTTTATCAAACGGCGTGCAACATTATTTTTTGGAAAACAACATCAAAACCAAAATTCGCCCTGTCAACCGTTTAGACAAAGACACTTCTGGGCTTGTTATTTTTGCGAAAAATGAATATGTGCAAGAAAATTTAAGTCGTCAAATGCAAGCGCATTTATTTCAAAAAAGTTATCAAGCCATTTTAGTTGGTAATTTAGCACAAAAAACAGGCACACTTGACGCGCCTATTGGTCGTAAAGAGGGTAGCATTATTGAGCGTGAAATAAATAAAACTGGGCAAAAATCAATTACCCATTATCATTTACTTAAAAATTTCAAGGATTATTGCCTAGTAGAATTTCAATTGGAAACTGGCAGAACGCATCAAATTCGTGTACATTCCCAATCTATCGGACATCCTATTTTAGGAGATACTCTTTACGGAAAAGCTTCTGAATTCATCTCGCGCCAAGCACTTCACGCATACAAAATAGAATTTCTTCATCCAGTTACTAAGCAATCTATGAAATTTGAGATTCCTCTACCAGAGGATATCCTTTTACTTTTATAAAAAATTTTGCTTTTGAACAAAAGCAAACAAAAATTAAATCATCAATTTTTGCAATTTTATCATACTTTTTTAAAAATTACAAGTGTTATTTTTAAAAAACTAAAAAAAAATGACAGATATAAAATCTGCCTTTTTTCCACTTTTCTAATTTTTAAAAAAATGATTCCAGTTACTTTTCTGTACACCTATCTTCTTGACAAACAGTCAATTTTATGCTTATTTCTTAAAACTCATTCCAACAAACAATTTCTTCAATCGATTTTCTTTTTTCATGCATTGCACTTGGCTCTGCGTCTTCTGCCGGATAACCAAATGGCAACAAATTCACAATTTCCAAATTTTCTGGAATTTTCAAAATCTCTCTTGCTTTTTCTGGGTCAAAGGATGCAACCCATGTCGAACCCAATCCCAATTCTGTGATTTGTAACATCATATGAGTTGTTACAATGCTACAATCCACAATTCCTTCGTCTGCTTCGTCGTACTTTCTTTTCCAAGATTCATTTTTATCATAACATACCGCTAAAATAACAGGCGCATCAAATGTAAATCTCGTACATTCTTTTAAAGACTCAATCTTTTCTTTCTCTGTTATCACTAGGATTCTCTGTGGCTGAAAATTGCATGCCGTTGGCGCCATTCTTCCTGCCTCCAACACTTTTTCAATTTTCTCTTTTTCTACTTCTTTGTCTGAAAATTTTCTACAAGAATATCTTTTCTGTACTAATTCTAAAAATTCCATTTTACCTCCCACTACCTTTACGCAGTTTCAGCCTTACCTGTACTTTTCAACTTTTTCTTCACTTTCATTGGCTCACGTTTTTTATTTTCATCAATCACCAATTTTGGTTTATGCTTCAATTCCACGGTTTCCTTTGTTATAATACATTTCGCAATCGTGGGATTGGATGGAATATCATACATCACATCACGCATGATTTCTTCAATAATCGAGCGCAATCCTCTCGCTCCTGTATTTCTCTCAATCGCCTTATCCACAATTACTTCAAGCGCTTCTGGCTCAAATTGCAACTCCACACCATCCAACTCTACTAACTTTTTATATTGCTTCACTAAAGCATTTTTTGGCTTTGTCACAATATCAATCAAAACTTCGCGTGTTAATCCATCCAAAGTTGCTGTAATCGGAAGTCTGCCGACAAATTCTGGAATTAAGCCAAATTTCAACAAATCCTGTGGCAACAAATTCTTGAATATTTCTGATTTATTGATATCTTTTTTGCTTTCAATTTTTGCCCCAAAACCAATTGACTTTTTGCCAACTCTGTCTTTGATAATATTCTCCAATCCTTCAAAAGCACCACCACAAATAAACAAAATATTGGTCGTATCAATTTGCAAAAATTCTTGGTGTGGATGCTTTCTACCACCTTGTGGTGGAACAGAAGCTACCGTTCCTTCGATAATTTTTAGCAGAGCCTGTTGCACACCTTCACCACTTACATCCCTTGTAATAGAAGGGTTCTCTGATTTTCTCGTGATTTTATCAATTTCATCAATATAAATGATACCTTTTTGCGCTCTTTCTGTATCAAAATTAGCATTTTGTAACAATTTCAAAAGAATATTTTCCACATCTTCGCCCACATAGCCAGCTTCTGTCAAAGTTGTAGCATCTGCTATGGCAAATGGCACATTTAAAATTTTAGCCAATGTTTGCGCAAGCAAAGTTTTGCCACAACCCGTTGGTCCTAGCAATAAAATATTACTTTTCTGCACTTCCACATCATCCATATATTCCAAATTGTTAATTCTTTTGTAATGGTTGTAAACAGCCACAGACAAGGTTTTTTTTGCTTCCTCTTGCCCAATGACATATTCATCTAACACTTTTTTTATTTCCGCTGGAGTCGGCATATCAATCGGTTCTACCACTTGCTCTTCATCGTAAATTTCTTCATCAATAATATCCTGACATAAATTGACACATTCATCACAAATAAAAACCCCACTTGGTCCAGCAATAATCTTTTTCACGACTTCTTGTGGTTTTCCACAAAAAGAACATTTTATATTTCTATCTTGATTTTTCGGCATTTTCTTATCCTTTCTTTCACGAAAAATTTTCACAAAATTCTAGCTTCTTTTATCTAAAATACCATCAATTAAACCGTATTCTAAGGCTTGCTGAGCCGTCATATAATTATCTCTTTCTGTGTCATTTTGGATGGTTTCCAAACTTTGACCAGTTCTTTCGCTTAACAATTTATTCAATTTTTCTCTCGTACGAACCATGTGGTCTGCATGAATTTTAATTTCTGTTGTTTGACCAGAAAGTCCGCCACCACCAATTAATGGTTGATGAATCAAGATTTCCGCATTTGGGGTTGCAAATCTCTTACCTTTTTCACCAGACGCCAACAAAACTGCGCCCATACTTGCCGCCATTCCTACACAAATGGTGGAAACAGGAGATTTGATGTAATTAATTGTATCGACAATCGCCATTCCATCCGTGATAGACCCTCCAGGACTGTTGATGTACAAAGAGATTTCTTTGTCTGGGTCTTCTGATTCCAAAAACAACAATTGTGCAACAACCAAGCTAGCTGATGCAGAATTCACATCCTCAGCTAAAAATATAATTCTATCTTTTAACAATCTTGAAAAAATATCGTACGATCTTTCTCCTCTGCTTGTTTGCTCAATTACGTAAGGTACTAAACTATTTTCTATCATTCTTTACTTCCTCCTAATATTTTTAAATATATTTATTACTATATAACATATCAAATATTTTTTCAAGCATTTTATCAAGAAATTTAAAGTTTTTCTCGATAAAATTTTACAATTTGTGACAAATACTAAATCTCCAGTCTCTCTCCTTGACTTTCTTCAAAATACCTCTCCTGTGTTTTGTATCTGTCTTTAATATAACTTAATTCAGATATCAAATTTAGAATTTCCGCTTGATACTTTCCTCCAATATTTTGACTTTTTATTAGATTTTCTATCTCCTCTAATGTCCTATTTTTAATCATATTATAATA
Organism: uncultured Clostridia bacterium; assembly: GCA_947649935.1. GTDB lineage: Bacteria > Bacillota > Clostridia > TANB77 > CAG-508 > Scatovivens. The sequence goes on along the minus strand of CANSTR010000004.1, from coordinate 66,878 downwards.
ATGAACACCTTGATTTAATAATTTACCAGTACGTGAATTTCTTTCATCATAAAAACGTAATTTACCTAGATTTTTTTCTTCACATTCAAAAATATCCATAAATAGCAAAATTTTTTTATAATCCATTTTATCATCATTGTTTGTGGGCTTTACTGTTTTATTAATATAATCTAGTTCATCAAAATTAACTCTACCATCCACTAATCTTTGATTTAATTTCGGAAAATCTTTTGCCAAAACCCCATTATCAACCAAGGTCTTCATACCTTCTCTAGCATTTTCATTCAACAAAATTTCATTTAATATTCTAGTCGATATAATTCTATGTTCTTTATCAAATGGCGAATTTTTGCAATTTCTCATTGCAGCAATACTCTCCTTATCTATATGAAAGCCGGTTTTCATAGAAACATAAGCAGCCCTCAACATTGCTGTAGGATTACTTTCATAATATAACTTAGGAGGCAATATTGTTCTGATTCTCTTTTTTTCAATATCTTCACAACCATGAAATACATCTACTACACTCCCATTTTCAAGATCCAATAAAATTGAATTACAAGTAAAATCCAATGATTTCACATAATCTATTAAATCTCCTTTTCCTTTGCAACAAGCAAATTCACAATAAATTCCACCAATATCAACACCTTGTACTTGATTTCTAGAACTTATCAAATAATTTTCTATGTGATTTTGGTTCAACAACTCAATAAATTCTTCTCGCCCAATTCCAGTTACCACAAAATCATAATCATTTGGAATTTGTTCGGTAAAAACTTCTCTCACACTTCCTCCAAATAACCAATAATTAACATGATTAACAGATAACACTGATAAAACCTCTATTATTGACTTTGGTATATCAAATTCAATTAAATTCATCTTTCCTCCGTTATATTTTCATTTTATACTTATATTATAATTTTAATACATTTTACATAAAATGTCAAATATAACTTTGGTAAAGTAATATACATAAAAATAGGAGATATTTTAAAAATATCCCCTATTTTTCATTATATCACATTTTTGAACTTATGTCAACTTGACAAACTGCTCAAAATGTGCTCTCTCCTGATTTTACTCGTCTTCCTCTTTTTTAGCTGATTTTTTTGTAGTGGTCTTCTTTGCTGTTTTTTTCTCTGTTTTTTCTGCCTTTTCCTCTTTTTCCGTTTTTGGAGCAACTTCTTTTACTTTGGCATTTTCAAGAATCAAATCAACTGATTTTTCAGATTTAATGCTAGCTTCAATGTTCTTCTTTAATTCTTCATTTGCCATTAATTCCTCTTCTTTTCTACCATAAGCAGCTGCCAATTCTTTGATTTTTTCTTCAATTTCTTTATCACTTACTTCGATTTTGCTATCGATTGACACAGCTTCCAATACCAATCTCATTTTTACCGCTTCTTTGGCAGGCTCCTCATTTTCTTTTTTGTAATCTTCCATTGTTTTGCCAACCATTTGCAAATACTGCTCTAATTTAATTCCTTGGTATGCCAAACGATGATCCATATCTTGTACCATAGCATCTACTTCTGCCTCAATCATACCCGATGGAATATCTACCTTAGCATCTTCGCTAACTGCTTTCACAGCAGCCTCTTGCAGTTCATTTTTCGAACGATTTTCATTGGCTTCTTCTTTTTTCGCCTTGATATCAGCTTTCAATTCTTTCAAGGTATCAAATTCGCTCACATCTTTGGCAAATTCATCATCAATCTTAGGCAATTCCTTTTCCTTAATTTCATGCACTTTTACCTTAAACACAGCATCTTTGCCAGCCAAATCCTTTGAAAAATATTCTTCTGGAAATGTAACTTGAATGTCTTTTTCTTCCTCTGTTTTCATGCCAACAATTTGGTCTTCAAATCCTGGAATAAATGTATTGCTTCCCAATTTCAATTCATGATTTTCTGCTTTTCCGCCTTCAAATTCCACACCATCCACAGAACCGCAAAAATCAATGACAACCGTATCTTCCAATTTTGCTGCTCGGTCGCTTACCGTTACCATTCTTGAATTTCTGTCAGCCATTCTATTTAGCTCGTCTTCTACATCTTTGTCTGTTACTTCATATTTCGTTTTCTCAAGCGAAATTCCTTTATATTTTCCAAGTTTCACTTCTGGCTTTGTTTGAACGATGGCTGTAAAAATCAAATCTTTCCCTTTTTCCATTTGCACAACATCAATTTCAGGATGGCTAACCACATCCAATTTTTCCTCTTTAATAGCTTGGTCATACGCATCTGTTGCAACTTCATTGAAAGCATCTTCATAAAAAATTTCAGCTCCATAGTATTTTTCTACCATATTCATTGGAACTTTTCCTTTTCTGAATCCTGGAATACTGAAATATTTTACATTCTTTTTGTAAACATTTGCCATACCTTGTTCAAAAACTTTTGCCTCAATTGTAAACTCCAATTTTACTTCATTCTTGTTATCTGTCTTTTCAACTTTAACACTCATTTTACTTCCTCCAAAATTTTTAAAATCTCACATAGTTTTATCATTATATCACAAATTTTAGAAAAATCAAGTGTTTTTTCGGAAAAAATCTAATCTCCCAAACTAATTCCAACTTGTCTTGCCACTCGAATCAAATCATGATCCAATGGAATGGTACGATTTTTGCTAGAAGCAGCACCAATTTGTGTATCTCTTCCAACCACATCATCTAAATCCACATAACCCATTTGTCCACCTTGATAGGTAACCAACACTTTAAAAATCCCTTGCATCGCAAGTTCCATTGCTTTTACACCATAGCGCGTCGACAAAACACGGTCAAACGATGTCGGCGTTCCCCCTCTTTGCACATAACCCAAAACCGTATTTCTTGTCGTCATTCCTGTCAATTTTTCAATTTGCTCAGCCACCAATTCTCCAGCGCCACCCAGACGAATATTATCCAAGCCTGCGCCATCATCCAACATACGCTTAATGCTTACTTGTCCGCCTTCTGGTTTCGCACCTTCTGACACAACCACAATACTAAAATGTTTTCCTGCTTGTCTTCTTTTATTAATTTTTTCAACCACTTTGTCGATATTGTAAGGAATCTCTGGAATCAAAGCAACATCTGCACCACCAGCAATCGCAGACTCCAACGCAATCCAGCCAGCGTATCTTCCCATGACTTCTAATGTCAAAACACGATGATGCGAATTCGCGGTTGTATGCAATCTGTCCAATGCCTCCATCGCGACATTCACAGCCGTATTGTAGCCAAACGTCGTTTCCGTAAACGCAACATCATTATCAATGGTTTTTGGCACACCAATGCAATTCACGCCTTTTAGGCAAAAATCTCTGCTCGACTTTTGCGTGCCATCTCCTCCCAACGTAAAAATGCACTCAAATCCAGCATTCTTAATATTCTCAACACATTTATCCGACAAATCTTGATATTCCACGCTTCCATCTTCCTTAACCACTTTATAATGGAACACATTCGTATTATTGGATGTACTAATAATTGTACCACCTTTGTCCAAAATGCCAGAAGCATTTCCATTTGGGTCTAAGCGAACATAATCATTGTTCAACAATCCTTTATACCCTTCTATATAGCCATAGCACTCAATTCCATTCGTTTCCGCCGTTTTCACAATTGCTCGAATCACAGCATTTAAACCTGGCGCATCTCCACCATTTGTAAGTATTGCCACCTTTTTCATAACATTTCCTCCTCTTTTGATTTCCTACTTATTATATCCGTTTTCCCAAAATATTACAAGCTATTTTTTCAATATTTTTCGCAAAGGAACTTCGAAAAACAACTCGATTTTTCTCGCCCAATTCAAAATCTGAAAAACAGCAATCTGCCACGCTTTAATCTGATTATACTGCTTCTGATAATACAGTTTACTTTGATATAATTGTTGCATTTTACGATAATAACTCAGCGTCTTCCCAATCGCTTGACTTTCATAGTGACAAAATTTCACATGATTTACACTAACCATTTTTTTGCCGATTTCCTGCACTTTTTTCGCCAAAATATCTTCCTCATAAAACAAAAATACATTTTCATCAAAACCGCCAATTTGCTGCCAAATTTCCTGCTTCATCACAAAAAATGCCCCAGAAATTGCTTCCACTTGCAAACATTTTTGGGCATACTCTTTTTCCGAATATTCGCCTTTTCGCAATTTTGCGTAAAACAGTAATTCCAACAATCTTGTGGAATGAATCACATCCAACGCAAACGTTCGCATTTTCCAACTACTTCTGCGAACTGGATTCCCATCTGCATTTACCATTCTAGGCGCCGCAATCCCGACATCTTGATTCTCTTCCAGAACTTGTAAACATTCGCTAATTGCCTTTTCCTCAATTTCAATATCCGGATTCGAAATCACCAAATAATCATAATTTTCACCATTTTGCTCCAAATAGCGAATTCCAAAATTATTACCATAATTATAGCCACCATTTTTGTCCGCCTGCAAAACCACCACTTTTTCGCTCATTAAATCACGCAAACGCTCCATTTCATTCTCATCTGTCGAACCATTATCCACCACCACAATTCGATTGATATTTTGATATTGAGCTATTTGCTTCACATATTTTATCGTATCTTTGCTATCATTAAAATTAACAACAATTACGGCAACTCTCATACATTTATTTCCTCACGGACGACCAATGGTCGCCCCTACATCATTATTTTTTGAATTTCGCACCAGGGCACGGTGCCCCGTGCCCCTACGGGTTCCATTTTTTTGAATTTTTATGTCAGGGTCGATGTGGGCATCGACCCCTACGGGTGCCTAACCCTTTATTATACCACATTTTGCCAATTTTTGCAATTTGACAAATTCCCAAAAATATGATATAATAAAAGGTTAGGGCAGAGCCCTTAAAGCCCACGCAGGTCCCTCCTTGGCAGGGATTTTAAAGGGACAGAGTCCCTTTAAGCACGCGCAGCGAACCTCCATGCATCCCTACACATATCCTCAATCGTCCTCTCAGCCTTCCATCCAAGCTCTCTCTCGGCTTTTTCCGGATTTGAAAAATAAATATCAATATCCCCCAATCTTCTTGGTGCAATTTGATAATGAATTTTCACATTATTAGCCTTCTCAAAACTCTGAACAATATCCAAAACACTATACCCAACGCCTGTCCCAATATTGTATTTGTAAACAGCATGGTTCTCGTTAATCTTCTCTACCGCCTTCACATGCGCTTTTGCCAAATCCACGACATGAATGTAATCTCTCACACCAGTGCCATCTTTGGTAGCATAATCATTACCAAACACATTCAAAACTGGCAATTCGCCTTTTGCAACCTTCAAAATATAAGGCAGCAAATTATTTGGAATGCCATTTGGTTCTTCCCCAATCAAGCCACTTTCGTGTGCACCAATCGGATTAAAATAACGCAAAATTCCAATGCTCCAAGTTTTATCTGCTTGATACACATCTTCCAAAATTTGCTCAATCATGTATTTCGTTGTCGCATACGGATTTGTGGTTTTACCAACTTCAAAAGTTTCATCAATTGGCGATTTTTCTGGAACGCCATATACCGTCGCAGTAGAGCTAAAAATAATTTTTTTGACGTTATGCTTTTGCATCACTTTTAGCAAATTCAAAGTCGTTCCTAAATTGGTTTGATAATACAAAACTGGTTTTTCAACGGATTCGCCAACTGCCTTCAAGCCTGCGCAATGAATAACACTGTCAATTGCATTTTCCGCAAACACTTTGTCCATCAACACTTCATCTGCACAATCGCCAATATAAACTTTTATCTCTTTTCCTGCAATCTCCTGAATCCTGTCTTTTACCTCAATTTTGCTATTATACAAATTATCCACCACAATAACTTCATGCTTGTTTTCCAACAGTTCCACACAAATATGAGAACCTAAAAAACCTAGACCACCTGTCACTAAAATTTTCATATTACTTCCTCCTAACATTCCTCTATTTTAAATTGACTTGCCAATTTGTCAATCGTAACGCCACCTTGGTTTTTCCAGTCAATTTCAATTTGATTAAACCTTTCATCTTGAAAATCATTCAAGATTTTCAAATCTTCTTTTTCCATTGCAAAATCTAATGCTTCTAAATTACTATTTATATTTTGTATCGTATTCGTTTTAATCAGCACATTTACGCCTTTTTCCTTCACAATCCAATTCAGCAAAATTTGATTTTGCGTTTTATCATATTTTCGTGCCATTTCTGCCAAAAATGGATAATTCATTTTCGCAATATTGTTTCGTCTAATAGCTTGATAACACACAAATTGAATATTCTTCTCCTTGCAAAAATCCAATAATCCCACATTTTCATAATACTTGCATTCTAAATTATAAACCCCTTCAAAACTAAAAATCGAAAAATACTCTTGCAATTGCTTCAATTCTTCTAATGTTGCATTGCTCACAGATAAAAATCTAACTTTTCCTTTTTGAACCAATTGATTGATTTCCTCATACGTTTCCAACAAGGGAATTTTCGAGGCATACGACACATGAACTTGCAAACTATCCACATAATCTATTTTCATTTTTCTCAAATATTCATCTAATTGCTTTTCAATATCTTCTTTTTTCTCAATATAGGGCTCCAAATGACAAGTTAAAAAAATGTCTTCTCTTTTCACTTTTTGAAAAAACTGTGCCAAAAAATCCACGACTTTTCCACTATCATATAACAAACTTGTGCTCATAAAATTCTGCCCCTTGCTTACCGAATGCAAAAGCGCCTGCAATGTTTTTTCTGGATTTTCCAAATCCAATTGATACGTCCCAATTCCAATTGGGTGAAGTTTACTCAAGTTTAACATATTGCCTCCTTTTCGATTTTTCTAAAAATCACTTTTGTTACAATCGTGTACAAAATAAATTGGACACCTAATGTTACCACAACAGAAATTGTCGCGCCATTGATTTGTAAATTTTTCACCAACAAATTCGAGCCAATTAAGGCAACCAACATGGTGATGATATACACGACAAATTGCACAAATGTATTGCGTGTTGTGGTTAATAAAACTAAATTCACATACGAAATGCCATACATGATATATGCCGCGATAATCACGGTTAACTGGATGCGATACGAAATTAAATCTTCGCCATAAATAATACTTAGCACTTCTGGACCAATCACGAATGCCGCAATACTTGCAAATATGCCAAATGAGAGAATTGCCAGCTTAATTTTCAAAGCAATCGCCCCGAATTTTTTCATCTTTTTTTGCTCATACAATTCCTTTAATTGGTTCAAATAGGGCATAAAAATAAACTGTGTAAATAACGTAACAACAGTTGCAGGCATCATGATGTAGCCAAAAATGGCTTGCACATCTTCTGTCAAATAGTTGTCAATTGCGTATTTGGGCGCATTTAAAACATAAATTCCGGCAAACGAATTGGCAAACACAAAAAACTCGGATTTAAAAATGTGCGAAACATTTGTCATATTTAATTTGGCTGAAAAATCAATCAATTTTTTGCTAACCAACATAAAATCGAAAATAACCAAAATCACAATATTGAGCAAAATAATACTGCAAGCTGCCAAAATTAAGTTATGTGTTAACCAATCAACTAACAAAAATAGCACTAATCCACCAATTGACTTCATTGTAAGCGATTGCCCCGATTTGTACAAAAGCTCACTTTTCTGCATAATGCCATACAAAATCTCGCCAAATGCCTCTGTAGCTTTATACACGCAAAGTAGTAGAAAAATTCCTATTTTATACGGTGTGTATTGTTTCGCAAAAACGAAAATAATGGCAAGCAAAATCATCAAAAGGCAAGTCATCAATCGGTTGATTATGTAATCTTTATCTGTCACTTTTTTTTCAATGTCAGTGACCTGACAAAGTCTGCCTGAATACAGCCCAATTGTGTACAAAATCAGGGCTGTGGAATATGCAATTGAAAAAATTCCAGCATCATTCATTCCGTTAATGCGCGTCACAATAATTAAGAAAAATAGAGAATTGAATGAATTTAAACCAGTTCCAACAATATTCCAAATGAAATTTTTCAAAAAAATTTTTTTCTCGTTTGTCATATTTTGTCCTTTCGTTATAAAATCCCAAATAAAAATAAAATGCGCACCATGAAATCGTCTGTTAATTTTCGCCTTAATTTATGGGGATAGAATGTTTTGCGAACGGCATTTAAAAAATTGTATTTTTCCTGTACAAAAATGTCCAATATTTTTTGTTTTTCGGTTGACATTTTATTATAAAAACGATGTTTGTATTCCAATTGTTGCGCACGAATGTTTTTCATTCCCTCTCCTGTGAGCAAATTTTTGATGCGCCAAGCAAAAATTTTGAAAATGCTTTGTCCTTCTGCAGTCGCATTTTTGGGAAGTCTTCTGTATTTCACAACCGTTTCATCGTTATATAAAACATTTCCCATTCCGCTACAAATCATGTAGGTCCACCAATCGTGAAATAGGCATTTTTCGGGAATATTCTGCAAAATCATTTTTCTTGCCTCATTGTTAATCGTCATCGTCATGCCTTGTGCGACACATTCGTACAACGAATTTTTGAAAGAAAATGTTTTGTGTTGTTCGCCCTTTCCTATCAAATGCATCGTTTCATCATAATAATCCGAATTTCCAAAAACCATATTTGGCTTGCTATCATCTGCCTGATTCAAGGCTTGGACAGCTAATTCAATCTTATTTTCCAACCACACGTCATCTTGGTCACAAAAAGCGAAATAATCCGCATCTTCAAATTCTAGCAATTGGAAAAAACTTTTTAAAAACCCTAAATTTTCGCCTTCCTGCAAAAGAATATTGGCATGCTTTTTTTGATATTCTTGGATGATTGAAATGGTCGCATCTTTGGAGCCATCATCGCGAATGACTATTTCGACGTTTTTGTACGTTTGCCTTAAAATTGAATCGAGTTGTTCTTTCAAATATTTTTCTCCGTTATAACTTGAAATCAATACCGCAACTTTTTTCTCCATTTTTCTCTCCTATAAATTACACAAGGCACGGTGCCCCGTGCCCCCTACCATATTTTTTTAAGCAATTTCGTTGATTTTGACACTCTTCACATGCTCGATTTTCTCCCATTTTGTATTTGGTTTAATCAAACATTTGATATTAATCAAAATCCAAGAACCTAAAAATAGTGGATAACATAAAAGTCCTACTGCCATGGATTTTATATCTCTTTTATCCAAAGCCATCACAATGGTTGCCGTTCCGATTGGCAAGATAAATGTTGCTACTAAATATCTCACATAATTCATCACTAAATCAAACATTTCCATTTCACTGCCCATATACATCACTGTATTGACACCTAATAATAAGAAAGTCAAAATCATCATTGGAATACCAAACATGTATAATAAGCCATCAAAATTCATCAATGTTTTATATTTTCTAACGCCTTGTGCTAGCTCTTTTGTATAGTGTTTCATGCATTGCAAATGCCCAACTGTCCAACGAGAACGTTGCGACCAACTTTGCCCAAACCCCACTGGTTGCTCATCATAAACAATGGCATCTGTTGCCCAACCTAATTTTCTTCCATGGGCAATATTAATCAACGAAAATTCGATATCTTCCGTCAAAGTTATCGTATTCCAGCCATTTGGTTTGACGACATCAAATTTCACCATAAAGCCAGTTCCATTGATTAATGGCGATAATCCTACATTATAACGTGCCAAATGATAAAATTTGTTCATCATCCAGTAAAAAATGGCATAACCTGCCGCAATCCAAGAATCCGTCGGATTTTTGATATCACGGTATCCTTGCACCACTTCTTCTCCTTGGCACAATTTCTGATTCATACTTTTTAAGAAATTTTTGTCTACAATATTATCAGCGTCAAACACGCAAAAAGCATCGTAATCTGCATTTTCTTTGATTTTCTGTTGCAAAAACCAATTCAAAGCAAACCCTTTTGTTTTATGGGCTTCGTCAAATCTTTTCAAAACAACTGCGCCAGCATCTTGAGCCACTTTTGCGGTATTGTCTGTGCAATTATCGGCAATCACATAAATGTCGTACAAATCTTGTGGATAATCTTGCTGTTTCAAGCTTTCCACCAAATTTCCTACCACCGCCTCTTCATTGTGCGCAGGAATAATTGCCATAAATTTGTGATTTTTGTTAACAATCATTTTTTTCTCTTTTAATTTAATTAACGAGCAGAAACTTATCACAATCTGGTACAACCAAAAAATGGTGATGATCCAAATCAAAGCCTGCTGTAATAGATACAAATACTTCATTTTTTCTCCTTTTATCACAAAAAAATTGTATTCTTACTTTCATTATACCAATATGTAAATAAAATTTCAAGTATTTTTTACAATTTTTTCTTAAATATATTACTTTTTAATAGTATATTCTATTTTTTTAATTTTATTTCACAAATTTTAGGCAATCACTGCGCCAATGATTCCCGCATCGTTCTTGAACTTCGCGGTTACTATGCTTGGCAATTCGCCGTTATTAAACGTTGCATTTGGCTGTTTTAATTTTTCGATTAATTTTTCAAAAATCCAATTTTTTTCATAATAGGCAAAACTTCCGCCAAAACATACCACTTCTGGCTCAAAAATAGTGATTAAATTGCCAATTCCTGTTTTCAAATATTCCAAAAATACTTCCACATCTTCTTGAATGCGCAAATCGTCTTCTTTCAGCAATTCTTCACGCAAATATTGACCAGAAATATCGCTATCCATATCTAAAGTTTGTGTGATTTTATTTTTCAAGGCTTTGATAGAACTATATGCCTCAAAACATCCCTGTTTTCCGCAACTGCACAAACGTCCTCCTTGGTTCACAACCATATGCCCAAACTCAAATCCGGAATAACGCTTTGGCTCCAACAATTTGCCCCCCAAAAAGGCGGCTCCACCAATTCCTGTGCCAATATTGATGAAAATACAGTCATCAAAATCTTTCATGGCACCATACGCTTTTTCCGCCAAAGCTGCGCATTTGCCGTCATTTCTGATTTGAATTGGGTTGTGAAACTCTTTTTTCAAATGAGAAATAATCTCAAAATTTTGCAAATTTAAGTTCCCTGCTTTCACAATTTTCCCTTCGGAACTCGTTCCTGGTGCAGCAATTCCAATCAATTCAATTGCCTCAATTTGCAACTGATTCTCTTTCAACAATTCATCCACCATTTCTGAAATAAATCGCAAAATCGTTGTTTCAAAATTTTTTCTGTCTTCTCTCGTGAAATTTCGTTCCTTGCTCGCAAGAATTTTCTGCTTCTCTATCAATCCTACTCCAATGTGACTTCCACCAATATCAATTCCAATTTTCATACAATTCTCCTATCAAACTTTATCTTCCGCCCATTCCGGCCACCGCCACCACCGGCCACCTCCGCCGCTGGAAAATCCGCCACCAGAGCCACTGCCGCTACTTGAATGAGCCGCATCATAGGCAGTTCTGTAAGCCTGACAAATTCCGTTTGTGCATTGATTTAAGTCATTCACAAATCCATGTGAAAATCGGTGATCTGACATCAAATATAAATAGGTATACGTATCTCTATCTAAATTTTGCATTTGTGGATACACTAATTTGAGTTGTTTGATGACTTTTTCTGAAATGCCAAATGCAGTCGCATATACCAAATATTTTTCCCACAAAATCAAATCTGGAATTTCTCTTTCTTTTAATAAAGAAAAATCTTCCATGTATCGCTTCAATCCTCGCCATTGCTGTCTTTCGATTTCTCCTTGCTCCGTTAAAACAGGGATATTGTTTGCAACTTTGGAAAGAACCGCCATACACAAAATGCATAATAAGATGAAAGGCAACAAAACCAACCAAATCGAAAAATCTTCTACTAGCGCAAACGCGATAATTGGCACTACCACTGCCATTGCCATATACATGGTTGCTAAAATTGCCTGTCGATTTGCCTTTTTTTCCTTTTTTACATCGTATTTTCCATTGGCAACATACACGTGCTTTGGTACTTCTTCCAACTGACGCATGAAACAGTCAAATTCATCGTAATTTTTGCTTGCATATTTTTTGATTGCTTTCATCGTAATCCCTTTTTCAGATTCTAACGAAGATGCTTTCTGCAAGATTTTCCAGACGATTTTCTCACTTGCTTGCAAGCCTTCATCATTGTCTTTTAAACAATAAATTGTCATATTTTTGCTATCTGCACTTTCAAAAGTAATCTGTTTTTTCAAACATAATTGCAATAAAGTAGCTGAAAATACTTGCGATAATTCATTATGAATGGAAAAATGATTTCGATTTGACTCACACAAGAACGTTGCTTCCGCTGGAGTCGCCTCTTTCTCTCGCGGAATATCTCGAAAATACTTTATTTCTTCCACGCTATATTTTTCCTTTTTAGTTTGGCTCAATTGTTTGCCATATTTGATTAATCTTGTCACTAAAAATAGCAATACCAACAAATAAACAATGCCAACTATCATCCATTTTTTTCGTATTTTTTCTCTTTGGTTGTTTGCTTCTTGCGCCCATCTTTCTTCCTCTTGCAAAATGCTAGACAAAGCTTGCGTTGCCTTTTGAATTCCACCAAAAAACATTTCTTCTTCCACTGTCACTCGAACCTCTAACATCGTTTCAGGACGCAAATCAGAAACCGCAAATGTGACTTCGCCATTTCCTGCTTTTTGAATTTCACCATTTAACGGTCCATGTGCCCAAACTCTTAAATTTTCAGCATTTTTTACGGAACTTGGCAATTTTATTCTTCCTGTTACTTTTTTGGCTGGCACCGCATTATCCATTCCAACAAATTGCCAATACAATTGGCTACAATCCTGATATTGCGTGATGGCATCTTGCACTGTATAGGAAATGCGATATTTTTTTGTTGCAGAATCGTCGTCTAATCCAATGCCCCAGGCGATTTCAAATTTGTTATTTGCAATTGGCAAACCATAATAGCAATTCTTGGTCACATGATACATTTCGTGGTCAATCTGCGTCAATTTCGTTTCTGTGTCTAAGTCCATAACTTCTACATTGGTGATGCCAGAATATTTTTCGGCATCTAAATTAAAATCTTTGAAAATCGTGTTGGTTTCCTCAATATCAATATCCCATGTTTCCACAACATCCATGCTACCATCACTGTTTAATTTGGCATCATAATGCAAAGAATTAAGTTGTTGTGAGCCAGCATATGAAATTGAATGCAACATGAGCAAAATTGCTGTGAAAAACAAGGCAATTAAAAATTTTTTCTGTACTTTCATCTTTCTCTCCTTTTTTGCTATTATATCAATTCTCAAACATTTTGTCTATGACTTTCGAAAAGATTTCTTTTCCAATTTCAAAGCCATTTGGCATTAGCTCGCAAAATTTCACAATGCACACATTGGAATTGACTTCCATCACTAAAACTTCCTTTTCTTTCGTCACCACAACGTCCACTGTTGCATAATTCAAGTCTAGTGCCTTTCCTGCTTTTTCCGCAATCTTTTTCACCGTATCATAATAAGCATCGTTCTCATCAATAATAATTGGGATAGCGCCATTGCTCACATTATGCTTCCAGCCAACCGTAACTTTTTCTCCTTTTTTTAGCACATAATTCAAATCCAAATCTTGGATTGGCTCTGTAAAAAATTGATAATTCTCCTCAATTAATTCGCTAATTGTCGATTTTCCGTTGCCAATCACAAATGGTTTTTGCTTTTTGTACATATAAATCATTTCCCCATACAAAAATATAGCTCTGTACTCATATTCAATCTCTTGATAAGGGCATACACAAACAGCGTCATTTTCTTCGTCAAAAAGCTGCTTGACAATCTGCAATTTTTCTTCTGACTTGCTACTAACATAAACATCTCTTCCTTGCGAAGAACCACGATTTACTTTTATTACGACTTTATCCTCATTTTTCAAACAACGAAATTCATCATTCACATACGCAAAATCTGGCATCATTTCTTCATTGAACAACACTTGATGCTCAATGATGGGAATGCCATAATGTTTCAATAAGCAATAAGTCGAATATTTATCACTTGCCAGTTCCATACTTCTTTTTGGATTGAGATGAAATTTATAATTAACAATCTTTTTCTCAACATCACCTTTCTTAAAAATAATTACCCAATCATACGAAAGCGTAATTTTCTCAATGCCTTTTTCTTCACATAACGCATCAATAATTCTTCTAATTAAATTTGATTCTTCCATTTTATTCCTCCATTGTTTAATATATTATCATAATTTCTAGCAATGTCTATAAAAAAATAACAGATAAGTATTATTACAAATCTGTTATTTTTACTGGCTGGGCTGGTGGGATTCGAACACACGCATGCCAGAGTCAAAGTCTGGTGCCTTACCGCTTGGCTACAGCCCAATATATTATAAAAGTATTTCATTTCAAAAAATACTTTTAATCGAGTAAAATTTATTGCATAAATTTTCCACGATAAATACTTTTAATCGAGTAAAATTTGCTACACAAATTTTCCACGATTTTTTATGGGGTGGAAGATGGGACTCGAACCCACGATCTCCAGTGCCACAAACTGGCGCGTTAACCAACTACGCCACATCCACCATTTAGTATAATCAATTCTTGACCACACTATTCTATTTTAAAGCATTATTTTTAATTTGTCAATACTTTTAAAAAACTTTTTGGAAATTTGTAACCAATTTTCCAAAATCGAATATGATATAACATACAAATGATTTTTGAAAAGAGATCAATTAGTAAAGGGGGGAAATATTATGCCAGAGAACAGAGGATGCGGATGTGGATTCGGTTTTGATAGCGATTGCATTTGGATTATACTTCTTATCTTGATCATTTGCTGTTGTTGTGGAAACAACGGTGGCAGAGGTGGATGCTGCTAATCCATACTAACACTAAGAAAGCTGATATAATTTGATTATATCGGCTTTTTTCTTATATACACATTCTGCCAATTTTGTCAAGTTGACAAATGCACAAAAATATGCTATAATAAAAGGTTAGGCACTTGATTTTACAACTCAAACCCAAACGGCAAAAGTTCGTCCATTTTATATTCTTGATACCCCTTTTCTTCCTGATGGTCCACCGTAAATACTTTAAAATTCGCCTCCACAAATTCGCTCATAAATTGCCTGCAATAGCCACAAGGAAGACATGCTTCACCTTGACCTCGAACATTCGAACCAACCACTGCAATCCTTTCAAATTCTCTTTCTCCTTCTGAAAGGGCTTTCACAAACGCCACTCTTTCTGCACAAATCGCCTGTATCCCATGATTTGCAATATTACAACCCGTATACTTTTTGCCAGATTTCGTGGTTAAAACTGCCCCTACATAAAAATCACTATAGGGCTCATAACTATAGCTTTGCATTTTCTGTGCCAATTCTAAATCTTGTTTCACATCATCCATCACTTTTATTTGCTTCCTCCCTATTTTTTCGAAATTTGATACGCAAATCGTTTATCCAACCTTTTTTATATTTTAGCGAAATATAACCAATCGAACTAGCAAAAAAAGCACCGATTCCATCCACAATTAAATCCTCCATGGTATCTCTCAAGGCTTCTCTTCCTTGCAAATCCATGCCACTACTTTGTAGCTTATATTTCTGCATATCAGTTCCAAACAATCCATCTGCTGTAAACTCGTACACTTCCCAAAGTACGCCAACTTGAATCGCAAAACAAAAAGCAAAATATGCCACAAAAAATGGTGACAACGTTACTTTTTTGTTATCCTGATTTAAAATATCAATCAAAGAAAAGCCTAAAAATCCAACCATGACACTACTAAACGCATGCAAAATCATGTCCCAATAGGGAATTTTGTAATAGTACGACCTCACTTCTCCTAAAAAAATGGCGGCATACAAGAAAATCACATACAAATAATAGATTTTTCCCGGAATTTCTAGGCGAAATTTCTTGGTGAGCATGCCTGGAAGAAGCAATGCAAAAATTCCTAAAATGCATTCCAAAAGCATCAGCACATAATCGCTTTTGACTCTGCCATCCACATCTGCTTCACTAAAAACATTGGAAGTCGTGGCGATTTGAAAAATCAAAAAACCAATTGGTGCCACAAAACTAATCATCACAGCTGTACTTAAAAATTTCCCCATCTTTTGTTTGGTTTCAATTGCAATTTTTTTCATATTTTCCCCCTAACTTTTATATTTTTTGATTTGAACAACCAATTTTTCGCTTCTCGTTTGGCGTTCTATTTCTCCGACCAAAAATTTTCCTTTTCCTCGAATATTGATGACATCCTTTGCTGAAATTTTTCTCGAAAATTTCGTCTCTATTTCATAATTCACCAAAACTCGTTGCTCATTCATGATTTCTGTTGCTTTCGTTCTCGAAGTTCTCGCTAACTCTGCAACAAAATTATCCAATCTCATCGAAGAAACAATAATTGAAAATTCCTCAAATTCCTGCAACTTTGGTTGAACATCAAAAATGCTGATTCTCTCAATTTTTGCACTTTTAAATCGCGTGAGTTCTGGCAAACTATTTTCTAAAAAATCTGCCACTTCATTTAAAACAATAATATCTGCGCCATTTGGATAGTCCAAAATATCGCCCACTTTTTCACGTTTGATGCCCAATTTCATCAATCCACTCAAATAAATGCGATGCTCATATTCCAATTCTCTTGGCAAATGGATTTTGAGCACAGACAAAATTTTTTCATAATTTTTTATTACCATTTCCTGCGAAAACTTTTCTGGGAAAAACAGCAAAATATTTCGCTCCGAATCCTGTCCATTTCCGCCAAAAAACATGTAATTTTGGATTTTATTTTCTTGCAAAAATTTCTCCGCCAATCGTTTTTGCGCTTGATTTAAAAAATCTGTGTGGGTAATTTTATTTTTCGAAATTGCAAATTGATATTGGTCATTGATTTTTGCTTCTAATAACTTGGTATCTTCCTTCAAATTTTTAACCTCTACATCATCATAAAATACGCTATAACTGAACTTGCAATTGGCACTGTTAAATTGTCTGTTCCTTTGATAGAAATTGCCTCCAAAATGGTCGCTACAACAGCTATCAAGATTGATTTCAAAAGCCACATTTCTACATTAGCATATGCAAATACGGCTATTGTTATGAGCCAAGATAGCACAAACATGGCAATGGAGCCAGCTATCGTTTTCGTGCAACCAAATATTTGGTATTCTTTGCTTTTTACCGATTTTCCAACCAATGCTGCAAAGCCATCTCCATACGTCATTGCAAAGAAGCCAATTAAGCCAATCAACGGATTATGCGTTACGCCAAATGACAAAATAACAAGCGGTATCAATGATGCCGCAAAATATACTGTACCAATGCCATCTTCGGTAGATTCGTCTCGCTCCATTACTTTAATTAAATTCAATTTATACGATGCAAAATTAATGATAACAAATGCAATTGGCGGAATCATCGCCCATACTACGCTGTCAAAAAATGCCATGGCAATTAGCCACCAATTGGCTAGTAAAATATGAATAAATTTACGACTTGCTTCTTTATCCCATTTTTCAAAATATTTCGCAGTCACCATTAAAACTGCAATATACACAAACGAAACAACAATTCCAATTATATTTTTCATTCTTTTCCCCTTTTATTTTTTCTATTGTATCAGAAAATATGGCATATTGCAAGCAAAATAATTTGAGTTTTTCAAATTACTATTGTAAAATATATTATAATGCTTTTATCTTTAAAGTTTTTTAGTCAAAAACTTTTTATCCAAAAAACTATAAAAAAACACAAGACCAAAAATAATCTTGCGTTTTTTACTATTTTGTGTATTTAGAGAAGTTATTACATTTCTGCAATTGCTGCTTTAACAGCATCTACATCATCATAATAAGTTGTTTTAATTTCTTCTTCAACTTCACAAACTGTACATTTTTTGTAAATATAATATTTACCATTGTTAGCATCTGCTTCGTCATTTACTTGTCTGTAACCTACAGCATAATCATGAGCAGTAGCATCAACTTCTGTTTCGCTATCTCTGTATGAAGCTCCGCAGTCTTTACATACATGTTCTGTGTATCCTTTATCTTTGCAAGTTGGAGCTACTACAGTATCTTCCCAATTGCTTGCTCCACCATGTCTAGCAATTGTAGCTGTGATTGCATCTGCGTCAGTTGTATCTACTGTCTTGTCTACTGGAAGTGTGATTTTAGCAGTTTTACTTGAGCATTCTGTACAAGTAACTGTTCCTTCACCCTCTTTTGTACAAGTAGCAGGTGTTGTTACAGTAGCTTTCGTAATATCAAATTTATGCATTTTTGGATCTGCTGGGATTTCAATATCTTCTTTTACAGCTCCACAAATTGTACATTTTGCTTGTTTTTTACCAGGTTTATTACATGTTGGTTCTTCAACAACAACAGCTTCACCATAAACGTGATCATCGTCTTCTACTGGTACTGATACTGTTTCAGTATAACCGCAATTTCCATATGTGCAAACATATGTTACTTCTGCTGCTGGATTTCCAGCTTCATCTACAAAATGTCTTCTTGTATTATCTAATTTTCTAAAATGGGCAGCATCTGTTGCTACAGTTTTATGAACTGTTTCTGTTCCAAGTGTTTTTCCACAACCATCACAAATTTCTGTTACAACTGGATGACCGTTTTCAACGCCGTCAATTAGAGTTTTTGAATAATTTGCATGTGTTACAACTTCATTTTTTGTTTCAGTTTTTCCACATCCATTTGCACATGTATACGTAACATCTGCTGTAACTTTACCACATTCTACCTTTGTAGCTGGTTTAGCCAATGGATTAGCTTTCATGTCATGACCTTTCGCTGGAACTGGAGTTATTTTGTATTCTCCACAAACAGAACATTCCTCTACTTTTTGTCCTGCTTCTGTACATGTTGCATTTTTAACAGCAATTCCATTTTTAGGAGTTGTAGCTGTTTTTGTTGCATCATCATAAGTTACCATTTTATGAGCTAACTTTTCAGTTGTTGTTGTCTTTGCATCTCCACAGTCTTTACATTTTTCTACTTTTTTACCTTCTGTTTTACAAGTTGCTGGTACATTTTCAACTACTTCATAATTATGTGTAATTGGTCTTACTTCGTTTTCAATTCTTTTTCCGCACTCTTTACAAGTATAAGTCATTTCGCCTTCTTCTTCGCATGTTTCCATTTTTGTGATAATAATATCACCATTTGGGTCAATTACGTGTTTTCCTGTCGCTGGAATTTCTGTTTTGTTTTCTTCACCGCAACGAGTACAAACTTCATATTGAACTCCTGCTGCCGAACAAGTTGGGGCTTTAGACGCTGCACCTTCTTTTTCTTTCCAGTTATGTCCTAAAGCTTCTGTTTCTTTCTTTTCTTGGTAATCGCAGTTTGCACATTTGTAAACTTCTACACCTTTTTCTGTACAAGTTGCTGCTGCTTCACCTTTTTCCAATTTTAAATCATGTCCTGTTGCTTTTGTTACAACTTTAACTGTTTCTTTACAAACTGAACAAGAATATTCAATAATTCCATCCGTTGTACAAGATAATTCTGAAATCACATTCGCTTCAGTACCTTCAGCTTTAATATGATCTGATTTTCTACCTTCTTGATATCCCCATACAGCATAATGTCTTGTTGCAGCTTGATAATTACCATTACCATATGCTTTAGCAACGTCTTTATTAACTGCTAAATAATGTCTTGGATCGAAATTAACTGAAGGTCTTCTTCCTTCCTTCATTCCATAATTGATAAAATGTGTATAAACAGCTACTTTGTTTGCACCAAATGCCTTGGCAACATCACCATTTGTTGCCAAATAATAATTGACATCAAATACTCTAGAAGCAACTCTTCCCTCATTCATTCCATAAGTGATAAAATGATTGTAAGCTGCCTCATAGTTATTTGCACCAAATACTTTAGCAACATCACCATTTGTTGCTAAATAATATTTTACATCAAAATAAACTGAAGCCTGTCTTCCTTCTTTTATTCCATAATTCATATAATGTTGTCTCAAAACTTCTTTATCATCTCCTAAATAAAAAACAACATCACCTTGTGTAGTAGCATAATAATTACTATCAAACATTACATCTTCTACACTAGCATTAACTGATACCATATGTATCATCACAAAAAATACTAACATTAAAAAAATTCTAACTAATTTTTTTGAATTCATCTTTTTTCTTACCTCCTATTTTTAACCTAACAAAATACGTTTTTTATAGTACATAGCTAAATATAGGCCCCCTCCTTTCTTCCAAAATTTACCAAAACCATTTTGTTATGTCAATTATTATAACACACTTTGTATTTTTTGTATAGACTTTTTTGAAAAATTTTTTAATTTTTTTGGATTTCCCGAAAGTCGCATAAATACTAAAAAGGAGCTATAAAAAAACTCTAACTTTCAAAAAAGAGCGAGCGAAATTGGGGATAATGCCCAAAATTTCTCACGCAATACATTGAGTTTTTTTACAGTCCCTTTTTATGTTTATTTTATCTATTTCTTCATCAAAGAAAATTCTTTGATAAATTTTATGGTATTTTCAATTCCCAATTTCGAAGAATCCAACAACAAATCATAACCATCTCTTGCACCCCAAACTTTATTGGTGTAATAATTGTAATAAGCTGCTCTTTCTTTATCTTTTTTATGCATCAATTTCAATGCTTTTTTTTCATCCAAGCCAGTAAATTCCATCTTTCTGCCTAACTTAAATTTTTCATCTTGCGCATACACAAAAACATTCACAACATTTTTTCGGTCTTTTAAAATGATATTAGAACATCTTCCAATAATAATGCTATTATCTTCCTGCGCAATTTCCTCAATCACTTTTGATTGTTCAATAAAAACTTTATCATCTTCTGGAAGTTCCGTCAAAGAATTGACTGAATCATACATAGACATCGAAGCCATCGCAAGCGTGTACCAAAAACTTTTTTTATGTTTTTCATCGTTCTCCTTTAACGCTTCAAGTGAAATGCTTCTTTCCCTTGAAACTCGCTCAATTAGCTCTGCGTCATAAAATTTCATGTGCAATTCTTCTGCCAATTTTTCACCAATATATTTTCCGCCACTTCCAAATTCTCTTCCAATTGTAATTATCATTTTAATTTACCTCCCTTTCTTCGCTCATTTTCTTTAATTTTTTCACTTCTCTTATCACCAAAGTCGATGCCAAAATGAAGGCTAAACAATCCGCTGTTGGTCCCGCATACAATGTTCCGTTTACGCCAAAAAATCGAGGTAAAATCAATAACGCTGGCACCAAAAATACAATTTGACGTGACAAGGATAAAATCGCCGCTTTCACAGGATTTCCAATGGCTTGGAAAAAGATACCTGACATAATTTGAAAAGAGTTTAACATGACAAATAGTAAGAAAATTCGAAATGACATTTTCGCAAACTCATTGTACAACTCATCTTCTTGCCCAAAAAGGTTGATAATCGCTTGTGGAAACACTTGAAAAATAATGGTTCCAACAAACGTAACTGCAAGCCCAACTTTGACGGCAAATCCATAGGTTTGCAAAACACGTTCATATTTTTTAGCCCCATAGTTAAATCCAATAATTGGCTGCGCCCCAGCAGCTAAGCCAATCGCAATCGAGTTCACGATTTGATTTACCTTCATGACAATTCCCAAAGCTGACAACGGAATATCACTTCCATATTTCGACTCTGCACCATATTTTGTCAAAGTCTGGTTAATCACAATAATGACAACTGTCACCGCAATTTGCGTAATAAAACTTGAAACGCCTAAACTACAAATTTTCTTCACCGTCTTAAATTCCAATTTCATGCTTTCTTTGGTTAAGGTAATCGACTTAAATTTTGGTATGTACAAAATTGAAACAATTCCTGATACCACTTGCCCAATCACAGTCGCAATCGCTGCCCCTTTGACCCCCATATGCAATACAAATATCGCAATTGGGTCCAAAATAATATTCAAAATCGCGCCAACAAGCATCGTAATCATCGCAAATTTCGGCGAGCCATCTGCTCTTATCATAGAATTTAGCGAATTAGTCAAAATGAAAAATGGCATTCCCACAGCAATAATGGTAATGTAATCTTTCGCATATTCATACGAAGCTTCTGTTACGCCAAACACTTTTAGCAATCCCTCGCGAAATACAATTCCTAGGATTAAAAATAGCACTCCAAAAAAGGCAGAAACTACCATTGCATTTGCAATTCCTTTTGTCGCACTTTCTTTATCCTTTTTCCCTAAACTCAAACTTAAATAGGCAGAAGCACCATCTCCTATCATGAAAGAAAATGCCATCGCGATTACGATAAATGGGAATACAATATTCGTTGCGGCATTTCCTAAATAGCCAACTCCCTGCCCAATAAAAATTTGGTCCACAATATTGTAAAGCGAACTTACCAATAATGAAATGATACATGGGATGGCAAATTGCTTGATTAATTTGCTCACTTTTTCCGTTCCTAACGGATTTTCTTTTGTTTCAACTTTTTCGTTTTTTTGAATTTCTTCTTTTGGTTCTACTGATTCTGTATCCATTTTTTCCTCCTTCTTTTTGTGATTTTCAAATCGATGGGACGATTATCAATCAGCCCCGCTATAAATGAATGAAAAAATTCATATTTTACAAAAAAATTTTAAAATTCGGTTATAGCGGTCGACTGATAGTCGCCCCTACGATTTTAATGAATAAAAAAAATAGCAAACTGCCATTTTACTATTTTTTCTATATTAAATGGTGACCCCTACGGGAATCGAACCCATGATTCCACCTTGAGAGGGTGGCGTCTTAACCGCTTGACCAAGGGGCCATTAAATAATGACTAATTATTTATATCATAAAATAAATAATTAGTCAATACTAAAATTTTTATTTTATTCATCTTCTCCGCCTAATTCTTTTTGTTTCTGTTTTTCCTCTTTTGTAGCTTGTTGATATGCTTTCTCTCTTTCTTCCATCTTTTTTGGTTCTACTTTTTGCGATTCAACTTTTAAATAATCTAATTTCTGCTCAGGATTTTCGTCACCAAAAGCAAGAGTTACATCCATCACTCTTCCTTCTTGCTTTTTAGCAGATTCTCTTTGAAATTCTAGAGCTTTTGCAATTTTCTCATTTTTCTTTGCTTCTTCTGGATTCTCTCTATTAACTACCTCTATTGCTTCATCAATAGTTTCAATTTCTTCAAAATTAACCATATCAACTAAAGCACTAAAAGCGCCCGTTATCACTTGACCTAATTTTGTTTGAGTTATTGCACCCATATTAGTTCTCACATTCCTTTCTTTTTCCATCCTATACCTTAATTATAACATAATATTCTGGAAAAATCAAGTATTTTTCACTAATTTTGCAAAATCTCCAAACCTTTGTTTAATTGTTCGTCAATTTCTTCTGTTCCTTCTTCCTCTGGAACATCCTCTACCACTATATCTGGCTCAATTCCTACTTTATTGATTTTCACCTCATTTGGCGTAAAATATTCTGCAGTTGTAAGCTTTAGTACACTACCATCGGATAATGAAAAGACATTTTGAATCACACCTTTACCATACGTTTTCGTTCCAACCACTTTGGCTTTGCCATTGTCTTTCAACGCACCTGTCAAAATCTCAGAAGCACTTGCTGAATAGCCATTTACAAGAACGACGATATCCATATTGATAATGGCTTCTTTTTCTGCTTTCGTCACTTCTTTGTTTTCTTTGGCATCCACAGTAAGCAACATCGTTTGCCCCTTCGGAATCATCATATCTGCAATTTCTAATGCTTCATCTACTAAACCACCAGTATTATCTCTTAAATCCACCACTAATTTTTGAGCACCTTGTTTTTGTAACTCTTCAAATGCAGTCCTAAATTCATCGCTACAACCTTCGTCAAATGTAGATAATTTAATGTAACCAACTTTATTTTCTAACATTTCATTTTTGACGTGATAAACCTTGATTTCTTTTCTTTCCACTTCAAAATCTTGATATTCTTTATCTCGTATCACTTTCATTTTCACTTTTGTGCCTGGCTCGCCTTTTACTTTATTAGCAACTTCTGCGGTGTTACTGCCAATAACAGATTCGCTGTCTACTTCCACAATAATATCACCTGTTTTCAAGCCCACTGCTTCTGCTGGTGAACCTTCAATTGGCTCTAAAATAACGACATTCCCCGCTGTATCCAAACTCATATAAATGCCAATTCCAACGTAATTTCCCAAAGCGTCTGCTTGGTAATCTTCCCATTCTTCTGCTGTCATAAATTCCGAATATTCATCATCTAGACCATTAATATAACCTTTAATGGTTTCGTTCATGACTTTTTGTTCATCAACATCTCCTATGTAATATTCGTCAATTAATTCGCGAAAATTTTTTAGGGAAGTCGCTATTCCATTGATATTTTCTGCAGAATTTTCGCTGGATGTTCCTGCCACCAAAAGACGATTTTTTCCCATTTGATGATACGTTGCATAAAACGTAATCACAGACGTAATGCAGGCTACGAAAATCGTAGCCAAAATTCCTTTATAAATGAATTGTTTTCTTTGATATGATTCCATTCTTCCTCCTCATAAAAATCTTGATTATGGTAAGTATTGAGCAGGGTTGACTCTTCTTCCACTTACAAAAATTTCAAAATGCAAATGATTTCCGGTTGAATTTCCGGTTGAGCCAACATAGCCAATCACTTGCCCTTGACTAACTTGTGCATTTTTTTCTACCGCTCTTTTTGACATATGCCCATACAATGTCATGGTTCCATCGCCATGGCTAATCGATATGTATTCTCCATAACTTCGATAGCCACCTGAACTATTTCTTAACGCTGTAGAAATCACGACTTTTCCATCTTTGGCAGCTAATATTGGCGTTCCCTGAGGACAGGCAAAATCAACACCTGTGTGACCTCGATAACCATTCATTCCTGTTGTAATATTTCTTTTGGATTTACCAGATAATGGACAAATAAAGCCTCCTGTATTTGGGGTAAAACTTACATCATCATTTGAAAATGGTTTTCCTGCTTTTTTGGCTGCTGCTTCAGCTGCTTTTCTTCTTTCCTCTTCTTCTTGTCTTGCAATTTCTGCTAATTGTCTTTGAATGTCCTTTTTGTCTTGCTCAAATTCCTCTAATCGTTGTTGCAACTCTCGTTCTTCTGCTGACAAATTGCCCACTAAAGCATTTTTTTCATTGACTAACACTGACAAGGAATTTCGTTTGCCTTCTGCTGTTGTTTTTGCAGTCTGTACATCACTTTTAGCGGTTTCTAATGCATTTTTCTCATTTTCGATTTGGACTTTTGTGTTTTGAATGCTTTGCAACAAATCATTATCATATTGCGTTAATTGCTCGATGATATAATATTTCGAAATAAAATCAGCCAAACCATCGGAACTTAGCAACATATCTAAATAGGAAGTCGTTCCACTTTCATACATGGCAACTAATCTTTTATTTAGCAATTCTTGTTGTTCATCGTATTTTTTTTGTTGTTCTTGAATATTGGTTTCTTTTTCTGTAATTTGTGCTTGTAGTGTCTTGACTTGCGTATCTAGTGTAGAAATTTCGTCTTCGTATGTGCCAATTTGTGAATTGTAATTATTGATTTGGTTTAACGCTTCTGTCATCTGTGATTTCACGCCTGCAATTTCGGAGCTGGTTTCTTGGATTTGTTTATCAATGTCGTTTTGCTCATTAGCTAAATCTGTTTTTTGGTCAGCATATACGAAAAAAGCATTTGAAAACAGTACCACAAGCATTATTATAATACTAATATATTCAATTTTTTTCAATTTATTAATTTTCATAAGAAAACCTCCTATTTTTATTCTTGTGTATCATTTAATTCTACCATTTCTGTAGACTCTGCCTGAT
This sequence comes from uncultured Clostridia bacterium, assembly GCA_947649935.1. GTDB lineage: Bacteria > Bacillota > Clostridia > TANB77 > CAG-508 > Scatovivens. The sequence continues at coordinate 41,014 of CANSTR010000004.1, read as the reverse complement.
TGTTATCTTGTTGCAAATAATCCATTGGATTGACATATTGTCCGTTTGTTCGGATTTCAAAATGCGCATGTGGACCTGTTGAATAACCGGTTGAACCTACTTTTAGGACTGGTGTTCCGCTGATTCACAACTTGTCCGCACTTCCACTAAAATTTCGGAGCCATGGGCATATAAAGTAGAAATCCCACCACCATGGTCAATGATGACCATATTTCCATAGGCTCTATTGAATCCAGCTTTGCTGACAACTCCATCGTTTGCTGCAATAAACGTGCTACCAAATGGCGCGCTAATGTCAGTTCCTGTGTGAAGTTTGTACACACCAGTTATTGGGTGTGTCCTCATGCCAAATGGTGAACTAATTCTCGTATAGCCCGGAACTGGCCAAGTAAACGAACCTCCTACATATTCGGAATTATCACTTGCAATAGTTAACAAACGAATTTCAGATTCGATTTCTTGAATTTGCGCCTGATATTCTTCCACTTGTTGTTGCAACTCCAATTCTTCTTGGCTTAAATTTTGCAATCTTTCATCTCGAATCATCACCATATTCGAAAGGGCAATCGAAGCTTTTTCTGAATTTGATCTCGCTTCCTCTAAACTTTTTTCATTTTCTTGCAAATTAGTCATCAAATTTTCGACGCGATCTTTTTGTTCTTTTACAATGCTTAAAAGTTCGGCATCTGTTGTGGCAATTTCGGAAATGTAATAATAATTGGAAAGAAAATCCGAAATTCCTTTGGAACTTAACAACAAATCCAAATACGAAGTTTCGCCAATTTCGTACATTGCCACCAGTCTTTTTTCTAGCAATTCTTTTTCTTTCTGATATTCCTCTGTTGCACGATTTAACTGCTCATTTGCTTTTTCAATTCTTTGGGCTAAAATTTCTGCTTTTCCTTCTAGTTGTTCCATTTCTGTTTGTTTGTCAAAAATACTTTGTGTTAATTCTGCAATTTCTACGACTGTATTGGATAATTCTTCGCTGACAAATTGCAATTGCTCATTGGATTGCTGATTTTGCTGTTCTAGTTCCTGTTTTTGTTCTTCTAACGCAGTAACTTTGTCACTATCTTCCGCAAAAACTTTCACAACGCAACTAAAAAATATTACTAAAATTATGACATTAACTTTAATAAATTTTTTCACACTTGCTTAAACCTCCAAATATTTTTTCATGGATATCGAACTACCAATTGCCCCAACGCCAATTCCCAAAACACCATACACAATCGCGATTGTTTGGACGATTTCTGTAAATTGCAATAAGGTTACTCCCATTTTTTGCAAAACATTGGAACTTACAATATTTTGCACAATCATATCATAAATTCCACCCACAATTAAAAGTGTGATAACTGCTGCAGCCACACCAATAATGATACCTTCAATCAAAAATGGTAAACGAATAAAGCGATTGGTTGCTCCGACATATTTCATAATGGAAATTTCTTTTCTTCTGCTATGTACCGTAAGTCTAATGGTGTTCGCTATTATTGTGACTGAAATCACAATTAATATAATAGAAATTACTCCCATTGCAATGCGAATTCCATTGGCGATTTTCATTAATGTATTAATCGTATCATCTTTGCTTGTAATTTTTTTGACGTTTTCCATGGCGCTAATTCTGGCTTCAATATCAGTTGCTAAACTCAAATCCGTTAATGTTACAATAAAAGAAGCTGGAAAAATATTATTTTCGCCTTCATAGCCTTCTAATAATTCTTGGTTATCTTTTAGATTTTCTTTCATGGAATCTAAGGCTTGTTGCTTACTTTTGAAAACAACTGTATTAATGCCTTCCAAACTTTTTATGCTTTGTTCCAGAACATCAATTTGTTCGTCTGTTGCTTCGTTTTCAATAAAAACTTCCATGCCTTGACTTTTCTGAACTTGCTCCAACACATAATTCACATTTTCACCAATCGCAAAAAAAGCACCAAACAAAAACATTGCTAAAATCATTGTGACAAGTGATATTGTTGTTGATTTTTTATTCTTAAAGACATTTTTGATGCCTTCTTTTAATAAATAATTACTTCCCACTATCATAACCACCTTTTCTATCATCTCTTACAATTGTTCCGTTGTTGATTTCAATGACTCTTTTTTTCATTTTGTCCACAATATCTTTCGCATGTGTTGCCATCACAACTGTCGTACCTCTGCTATTGATTTCGTTTAGCAAATTCATGATATCCCAAGCTGTTTCTGGGTCTAGATTTCCCGTTGGCTCGTCCGCAATAATCATAGACGGATTATTGACTAAAGCACGCGCAAGCGCCACTCTTTGTTGCTCTCCACCAGATAATTCATGTGGATACACTTTGGCTTTGTTGCTCAACCCAACCAATGACAATACCATCGGAACTTGTCTTCGAATATGCTTTGGCGTTGCTTTTACAATATACATCGCAAACGCAACATTTTCGTAAACCGTTTTGTCAGGCAACAAACGAAAATCCTGAAACACAACGCCCATACTTCTACGCAGATAAGGAACGCGTTTCGGCTTCAAAAACGTGATGTCTTTTCCATTGATAATGATATTGCCTTGCGAAGCTTCCTCTTCTTTCAAGATTAATTTTATTAAAGTCGACTTACCAGAACCAGACGCGCCCACCAAAAATGCAAATTCTCCCTTGTCAATCGTGAAAGTTGCATCATGAACCGCTTCTGTTCCTGTATCATACAATTTACTTACATTTCTAAATTCTATCATGATAAAAATTTTCCTTTATCAAATATTATTCCCTATTTATCTTATCAATAAATTCAAAAAATTGCAATACCAGATTCGACCTTTTTTACTATTTTTTTAATTCTTGTTCTGCTAATCGATAATCTGGCATATAGTTTGACACCATTTGCCAAAATTGTTTGGAATGATTCATATGGCGCAAATGGCAAATTTCATGCAAACAAACATACTCAATGGCGCGTCTGCTGTACATGACAAGATTTTTGCTAAGCGTAATATTTCCACTTGTTGAGCAATTTCCCCAGGTACTTTTTAGATTTTTAATTTTATAAGATTTCGGCGCAATTCCCACTTTCATCGTCATTTTTCGCATGGCTTTTTCCACTTCTTTTTCCGCCAATTCTGCATAAAATTGCTCGATGAATGCTTGGGCAATTTGAGAAGCATTTTCGTCTTGCTTGTCTAACAAACTCACCCAAAAAGTATTTCCCTTAAATTTGAATTTTGGCTTATTGTCATATACAATTTTCAAAATCACATCTTTTCCCAAAACGCTAAAAATCTCTCCATCGATGTATTGCTTTGGCGCTTTTTTGCGCTGTTCACTCACATTTTCCAAAATCCAACTGGCTCTTTTGCAGAGCATTTGCTCAACGCTTTCTTGCGACGTTTTCGTTGGCACACGAACAATCACTTCGCCGTCTTTGATGGCTATGTAACAATTTTTGATTTTTTTTCGCTCCAAATGATATTCAATTGTCTTTTCTTTTATTTTGATTGCTTCCATGTTTTCCTTTCTTGTTTTTGCATTTTTGATATTTTTAATGTGGGCATCATTATCATTTTTTATCATTCTGTTTCGCCATTATAGGGGGCATTATATTTCGCACCATCAATAGCGGGCGATTGATAATCGCCCCTACAGAATGTTTTCTATTGCCTTTAGGACGCCTAATTTTCCGTATTCGTAGGTTAACGCACCTTGTTGGAATGCCACGTATGGTGGACGAATTGGTGCATCGCACGATAATTCAATCGAAGACCCCATCGTAAATGCGCCTGCTGCCATGATGACTTTATCGGTATAACCTGGCATATCCCATGGCATAGGAACCGAGTCTGAATCAATGGCTGAACCACTTTGGATGCCTTGGCAATATTTCACCAATTTTTCTTCGTTTCCAAATTCAATGGTTTGCACAATATCCGCCCTTTTTTCATCAAATTTCGGTTGCACTTTGTAACCTAATTTTTCCAACATATAACTCGTAAAAATCGCTGTTTTCAAACTGCTTGCTACAACTGATGGCGCCATATACAGTCCTTGCAAAATGCTTTTGTTAATTCCCAAAGTTGGCCCTACTTCTTTTCCTTGCCCAGGCGAAGTCAAACGCTCTGCTGCCAAATTAATTAAGTCTTTGCGACCTGCAATATACGCTCCGTTTGGTGCTAAACCGCCACCTAAATTTTTAATCAAAGAACCAACCATAATGTCTGCGCCCAGCGCCACTGGTTCTTTCTCATCCACAAATTCGCCATAGCAATTGTCCACCATGATGATAACTTCTTGGTTGACTTTTCGAATGGCTTGGATCACTTTTTCAATTTTATCCAATGTCAAACTATAACGCAACGCATAGCCTCTGGAACGTTGAATTTCAATCAATTTGACATTTTTTTGAGCGACTCTTTCCACGATTTTCGGAATGTCAAAATCATTTTCAACTAAATCAATTTGCTCATACTGAATTTGATAGGCTTTTAGCGAACTTGGATTTTCATCAAATCCGATGATAGAATCTAAGGTATCGTATGGTTTTCCGCAAATGCTAAGCATCGTATCACCCGGACGTAGCATGGCAAATAACGCAACTGTTATGGCATGCGTTCCAGAAATAAACTGCGTGCGAACCAAAGCATCTTCCGCGCCTAAAACGTCCGCGAAAACACGTTCAATCGTATCTCTTCCGATATCGTCATAACCGTAACCTGTTGTGGAACCAAAATGCACTTCTGCAATTTTGTTTTTTTGAAATGCGTTCAAAACCTTTTCGCTATTTCTCATGCACGCTAAATCAATTTTGGCAAATTGTTGTTGCAAATCGTAATCTGCTTGTTTTACTAATTTTTGTAATTGTTCGTTCATGTTTTTCTCCTCCCTTGGTCATTTTTGATTGGTAGGGGTCGATGCCACCATCGACCCTGAACATCTGTTTTTTATTGATAAATATTGTATTTTAAATTGTTTTGGGTCGATGTGGACATCGACCCCTACATTATTTCTTCGCAATAAATGCTTTCTGATTTGTTTAATACATATTTTCCGATAAATTGTGGGAAATAATAGGTGTCTAATTCATAGGTTGGTTCTACGATAATTTCGCCATTTTCGCTTGCCACGCCCCATTTTCCATCTTTTTTAATGCCACTAAAACCGTATTCATTAAATTCTGTCACGATGTCATATTCACAAGGAATGATCATCTTGCCTGTGGCATCTACATAGCCCCATTTTTCATTTTGCTTCGTGGCATACAATTTTTCCTCTGGATACACTTCTGTGTTTTCCACAATTTCACCATTTGAATTGATGTATTTCATATCGCTTCCAGAATAAACAATGGAGTAACCATTTTCCAAATGGTCCACAATGGCGTCTTCCATGGTGATGGTCTTTTCTAGCTTGCTCGAATAAATTTCAATCAAATTATTCATTCCATCAATTGCTTGCAAAAATTTTGTGTCATCCATGAAAATGACAAAATCATATTGAGGCTCAATTTCAACAGAATTTTTCGCAGCATTGATAACACCCGATTTTCCCTCCTCATCCGTCACAATGAAAAAATCGTCAAATGCATAGGAAACCTGCTGATATTTTTTGTCAATGTTGACATCCTTGCTAATGATGCTATAATAGCCACTTTCATCTTGCGCGATGAAATACGCCGGATTTTTCGTTTCAATCATTTGAGTATAAGCATGTGTGTTAACCAAATTTCCATTGATATCAAACAACTTCTTTTCGCCATCTTTCTCTACGGAAATGTAGTTTCCAGCAATTGAATAGCTCGTATATTCTGGTTTCAAAATCGCTTTTCCGTCAATTTGGTAAAACCCAAATTTGCCATTTTTATTGACGATAAAAACTTTGGAAAGCTCCGAATAATGAATATCTTGGTAATTCAAATCAATGATTTCCTTTTTATTTTTGAAAACACCTTTTTTGCCTTTTTGCATGGCAATCAAGTAAGGCGTGTCATCCTCGTATTCCAAGGCTCGCTCAATGGATTCATATTTGATATCTAGCACAAGTTCCCCGTATCTGTTCACATATCCAAAATTGACCCCATCATTCGTTTTTTGTGAAATAATGTAGCCAGCTTTTTCATAAGAATCATTTTCAGAGCAATAACCGTCCGCCAAAATGGAATCGTATTTTAAATCTAAAATCGTATTTCCATAGGAATCCAGAATTCCATATTTGTTTTCTTTTTTGACTAAAATGCTGCCAGGCTTGTCTTTCAGTGTAGAAATTTCATCATAAATTGGCTCTGTTATCTCTTTTCCTTCAAAATTTAACAAGCCATACAAGCCATCTTTTTGATATTTTAACACCAATTTTTCAATTTGCTCGTCTTCTTCTCTTGAAATTTTCACCACTTGGACTTCTCTGTCTGTAAAAATCGGCTCGCCTTTCTCCCCCAAAACTGTCGTTTTGTCATCAGCATAACAAATAAACACTGGCTTGGATGGATTTGGAATATCAATTTGGCTATATTTCGCCTCAATGACGATATTTCCCTGTTTGTCAATCACACCAACATTTTCGCCAGAACTTAACAAAAAATATTCGTAAGCAACATTTGGACCTTCTGCCAAACAAATCGTTTTTTTCTCCTCTTTTGGTCGAAACACGGCAAAAAGAACCACTGCCAAAAGTAAAACGCTAATTGCCACACCTGCTACTACTTTTAGCATGCCAACATTCCATGAAAACTGACTACTTCTATCTCTATTTCTCACAATACGATTATTTCTACCACTCAATTTTTTACTCCCATTTAATCTAATTTTAGGACAGGGCTGGAACCCTGTCCCTGATTTTACGCATTTTCTGTTAGAATTGGAACCACTTGTTTTTTACGCGAAACAATGCCTTTTAACAAAGCCGTGTTATTTTCTAATTTCACATCATAAGATTTCTCAACTAAATCTGCTCTTTTTCCAAGGGCAATTGTTTGAGAATTGCTGTTGACAATATCTGTAATTAACAACATAAATAAATCTAACGATTTTTCTTCAATAATTGTTTGCATGCCCGCTTCTAAATCGGCCTTGATTTGCATCACATCTTCAATAGACGCCGTATTAACTTGATTAATCACAGCTTTGACGCCATTTAAGTCAAACTCTTTGGCATCCAAACTCAAAATTTCTTGCACAGAAAAACCAGCTAAATTCGTTCCTGCTTTTAGCATTTCTAATCCATAAGTATTTGCGTCTATGCCAGCAATTTTTGCCAATTCTTTTCCTGCCTCTCTATCTTCATCTGTGCAAGTTGGCGATTTGAATAATAACGTATCTGAAATAATGGCAGATAACATTAATGTTGCAATTGTTTTATCAATTTCCACGCCATTTTCCTTATACATTTTATATAAAATAGTTTCTGTACAGCCAACTGGTTCTGCTCGATAATAAAGCGGATAGGCTGTATTTATCTTAACTGGATGATGGTCGATGACTTTCAAAATTTTCACGTTATCTAAATTATCAATCGACTCTTTTGGATTGGCATGGTCCACTAAAATAACCTCTGCACCATCTTCCACACTTTCTAGCAAACGTGGAGCTTCGATTCCCAAATAATTTAAAACATATTCTGTTTCCTTATTAATTTTTCCTAAACGACAAGCCTCTACTTCTTTTCCCAATTTTGTTTCCAAATTGGCTAACACCAAACTGGATGTGATGGAATCCGTATCCGGACTTTTGTGACCAAATATGTATACTTTTGACATTTTTCATTTCTCCTTTTCTTTTTTATTTTTGTTTCATTTTTTGCCCTAACCTTTTATTATACCACATTTTTCCTAATTTGTCTACCATGTTTACCTTGCAATTTGTCAACCAAACCTTACATTTTGTGTTTTTTCGTCGTTTTGGTTGATTTTTTTACAATTTATTTTGTTTTGGGCAGACAGGGGCGTCTGCCCCTACGATTTTTTATGTATTTCTATATATTTCGTGTGGCGGGCGATTGATAATCGCCCCTACATTGAATCGTCTTTTGGTTCTTCTTCTGTGTTTTTTACTTCTACTACCTCTGCGTCTTGGACGTCTTGAATTTCTGATTCTTGTTTGATTTCTACTGGTTCTTCACGTTTTGGTTGCTCTTTTCCACATTTTGAACAAAAATCGTCTTTTTGATTAATTTCTGCTCCACATGCTGGGCATTTTTTGACTTCTCTCAAACTTAAAATTTCTGCTTCTAATTTTGAAATTTCGTCAAATTTTTGCGCAATTTCTTCGCATTTTGCTTTTATGTCTTCTTTTCCTTCTTCTGAATTCGTTTTGTAACCATTATATACATGCTCTCCAATTTCTTCGTAAAGGGATGTGATTCTGTTTTTCGCATCACTAATTTTTCCTTTTAATTTCATCTCATTTGAAAACTTCGCCGTTTTCTCTTTTGTTACCTGATAGGTTTCGCTTGCCTTTTTTCCTAATTTGTTAAAAAAATCCATTTTTTTCCTCCTTTATATTTTTATTTTTGTGAGGGTCGATGTGGAATATCTGCCCCTACGCGTTTGCAATAATTTTCATACCATTTTGGTTGATTGAACACGGTGCCCCGTGTGCCTACGGTGTTTCTCCTCTATATGCGGGCGATTGATAATCGCCCCTACGTTATTCTGCTTTTAATTCTCGGGTCATTAAAATTTCGACTGCTTGTTTTGGATTTAATCCATGATACAATACCTCATAAACCGTTTCTACGATTGGCATTTCGACTTGATATTTTTGTGCCAAATGGTAGGCTGCGTCAATATTATCAATGCTTTCAATCGTCATTCCGATTTGCTTTTTCGTTTCCTCCATCGAATATCCTTTGGCTATTAATTCTCCTGCTTTTCGATTTCTACTATGCTGACTTCCGCAAGTTACGATTAAGTCGCCAAGACCGGTTAAACCATAAAATGTTTTGTCATCTCCTCCCATGGCAACGCCAAGTCTTGTGATTTCAACCAAGCCTCTGGTAGCCAGCATAGCAAATGTGTTATCTCCAAGCCCCAATCCAACTGCTGCGCCTGCACAAAAAGCAATGATATTTTTCAAGGCGCCACCAAGCTCCACGCCTTTTACATCAGATGTATGGTACATCCTGATGCAATTGCTTTTGAATACATCCACCACTTTTTCCTTGACTTCCTTTTCTTTTGATGCCACAACTAACGCCGTCGGAATGCCAATTGCAACCTCCTCTGCATGGCTTGGGCCTGATAAAATGCCATATTTCGTATGGGGTAATTCTTCTTCTATCACGCTATCTAGTGTCATATTCGTTTCTGGCTCAAATCCTTTGGAACACATCAGCAAAATTTGATTTGGCTTGACGAAATTTTTGTAGCCTTTTAGTGTATTTCGAACAAATTTTGATGGCGTCACATGCAAGATGATTTCTGTATTTTCCAGTGCTTCTTCATACGAATTCGTACAGAAAATTCCGTCTGGCAAGTCAATTTCTGGCAAGAAAATACACTTTTTTTCTTGATTGATTTTCTTTTTTTCCGTTTCATCAAACGACCATACTTTGATAGTATTTCCTTGTTTCGCCAAATATATACTCAGCGCAATTCCCCAGCTTCCACTTCCGATTACTGAAATATTCATTCACTTTCCTCCATCATTTTCTTTTTAAAACTCAACTTATTTTCTGTCCCATTTAAAATGCGCTTGATATTGGTTCGATGATTAAAAATAATGAAGGCTGCCATGATGATTCCAAATATGAAATAGTTTCCGTCAGCTAAATAATGATTCTGGATGAAGAGCGTAAGTATTGGAAACAAGACAGCTGCTGATATGGAACCAAGTGATACCATTCTCGTAATCGCCATTAACGCAATGGCAAACAGCAGGCAAATCAAACCGATTTCCCAATTGAGCAATAATAAAATTCCTAAACTTGTCGCAATTCCTTTTCCTCCTTTGAACTGAAAAAATATGGGAAAAGTGTGTCCGCACAACCACTGAAATAGAGGCAATTTGCACAAAAATAGCTTTGTCTATCGAAAACAGTTTTCCCATAAAATAGGCAAGCAACACAGCCAAAATTCCTTTTAAGGTATCAGCTATTAATGTAAGCGCTGCCGCCTTTTTTCCAACGGCTCTTAACACATTCGTTGTGCCAGCATTTCCACTTCCTTTTTCACGTACATCAAAACCAGCCATTTTTTTGCTGATTAAAATGGAAAAGTTGACACTCCCAATTAAATAAGCAATCACTGCAATTACGATATATGGCATAATTTTCCTCCTTATTCTATTTGAGAAAAGCATATCATAATTAAAAAGAATTTTCAAGTAGTTTTGAAAATTCTTTCTTCTTAATTTTATATCTCCTTACTATTTTTCTCTCTCACAATCAACCTGACTGGCGTTCCTTGCAACCCAAAATTGTTGCGAAAACAATTCATCATGTAACGTTGATACGAAAAATGAAATAATTCTTTATTGTTCACAAAAATCACAAAAGTTGGTGGACGCGTTGATGCCTGTGTGCCATAAAAAATTTTCAACCTTTTGCCTTTGTCGCTTGGTGGTTGCACAACCGCAATCGCCTCATTAATCACTTCATTTACAACCGATGTCGCAACGCGCAAAGAATTTTGCTGATTGACCTCATTTATCATCTCAAACAATTTTGGCACTCTTTGCCCTGTCTTTGCAGAAATAAAAATCATTGGCGCATACGTTGCATACGAAATCTTGTTGTAAATATTTTTTTTGTATTCATTCATCGTTTTGTCATTTTTCTCGATTTCGTCCCATTTATTCACCACAATAATGATGCCTTTTCCGCGCTCGTGCGCCTCACCCAAAATTTTGGCATCTTGGTCTGTAACCCCTTCTAACGCGTCAATCAACACAAGGCAAACATCAGCTCTGTCAATCGCCAAAAGAGTTCGCATAATGCTAAATTTTTCAATGGATTCGTTGACTTTGCTTTTTTTGCGAATTCCCGCCGTATCGATTAACAAATATTTGCCAAATGAATTTTCAAATTCGGAGTCAATTGCATCTCGCGTGGTTCCAGCGATGTTACTAACAATTGAACGGTCTTCGCCCAAAATTCGATTCAAAAGCGACGATTTTCCTACATTTGGCTTTCCAATAATCGCTACTTTTATTCTATCCTCCTCATCTTCATCCTCTGATTTTGGTGGCAACTGTTCATAAATTTCATCGAGCAAATCGCCAATTCCAATCGCATTAGCACTTGAAATTGCGTGTGGCTCACCAATTCCTAAATTGTAAAACTCATACAATTCCGCAGGCGGTTCACCAAATTGATCTGCTTTATTGCACACCAAAATAATCGGCTTTTTAGCATGTCTTAACATGTTTGCGATTTCCATGTCGCTACTTGTTACGCCCTGCCTAATGTCTGTCATAAACAAAATTACGTCCGCAATATCAATCGCGATGTTGGCTTGCTCTCTCATTTGCGATAGAATAATATCGTCATTTTCTGGCTCGATACCGCCAGTATCAATTAATGTAAATTTTCGGTCACGCCATTCGGTTTCACCATAAATTCTGTCACGCGTAACACCTGGCGTGTCTTCCACAATGGAAATTCTCTCACCGATAATATAATTAAAAAAACTCGATTTTCCCACATTGGGCTTTCCTATAATCGCTACTACTGGCTTTCCCATTTGAGCTCCTTTCTCATTTTATCAACGTTTTCGATAAACATAAATTGCAAAAATGATAAACGAAATCAGTGATATCATTTTTGTTATCTGCATGATTTTGGTCGCAGTATATCTCACTTCTAAGGTTCCATGCTCATTTTCGTCTAACGTAATTCCCACAAAACCTTTTTCCGTTTCAAATGTTTCTAGTAAAATTCCATCCAATTTTACCGCATATCCTGGATAGTAAAAATACGGCAATTCCAGTGTTACTTTTTCCTGTTCAGTTTGAATTTTGGCTTTCCAATAATTTCCCATTTTCGTTTCTTCTTGCACAGTGCAAGCGCCTTCCAACACAACAATTCCTTTCTCTCTTGTCGCAATATAAAATGCATTTTCATACGCTTTGCTTGGCAAATATTCTAACCTTCCCATGCCAGGAAGCCATTCATTGTTCTGTCCGGAAATCTCCATAATCCCATAGTCTTTGACATCTACTACATGTTCCTCGTATGGTATATAACTATAACGCGAAAACACATAAATGATACAAATGATGCCAAGGATGAAAACATCTTTTCCATTGAACTTTTGAATGAGCAACGTCATATTCATGCTACAAACAATAGCGAAGAAAAAGCTGGAAAACAGCATCATGCGCCATGGAAATTGGATGATATAACAACAGTGTGGCAATATTTTCCATGGAAAATACTTCGTCGCCATCCACACACTGACCAATCCCGAAACCAAGAAAAATAGATATTCCTTTTTATTTTCTTGAATATTTTTGATTGCCATGCACGAAAATGCTAACATCAAAATCACTGGCAAACCAATTTCAAAAACATACGTTGCCTGACTGGACGTAATAAACAAATCCTTGAATGACAAAGCTTGTGCTAGCACACTTTCTTGTGTTGCCATAGCGTCTTGGTCAAAAACGTGGTAATTCGTAAAAAATTTGGTTTGCAAAAATGGTACCCAATAAAATGAGGTAAGCAACAAAATGAACGCAATATCACTTAACAAACCTTTTTTCACATGTGTGCGTGACCAATTTTTCACATTGACCATACAATAAATCGAGGCAAAAATCGCAGTTAAAACAGTCGCAATATTATGGCTCAAAATCAAGCAGGCTGCTCCGAAAAATCAATTGATAATGATTTTTCTCGGTGTTAAATAAACGATACAGTCCCCAAAATACCAACGGCACAAACACAAATGCCATCGCTTCGCCCAAACTGTGTCGAATATAAATATCCGTAAAAAAATAGGGAGATGTTATGTATACAATTGTGGCTAATAATGCTGTATTTCGATTGTCTGTGATTTCATGTACACATTGGTACATAAATCTGCCAGCCAAAAAAAGCAATAAATAGGTCAAAATCTTGAAGCCTGTGTTAAACGATTTTGTCACAACGCCAAAAATCAACAATAGATATTCCGACAGTGGTCCATAAAACAAATCCCAAGAATAGCCAAAACCATTTACAAAATCAGAAATGATATTCCAATTTTCGCCTCTTAAGATAGTTTGGTAAGTTCCATATGCCCTCATCAGATGTTGGCAACCGTCATCAAAATAGAGATTTAAGTTTTGGCTCAAGTTTGGAATGGACAAAAGGAAAGCCACAATTCCTATGGCTATCACGTCAATTATCTTTCGTTTTTCTTTTAATTGCTGTAGGATTTTTCCCAACGTCGTTCCTCCTAATTTTTTCTAATATGCTAGTTTTCCTTGTAAGTATTCATCATTTTCAATCCAATCTTGAACATCATATACGACATATTCTTGTTTGTATTTTCGCACAATTACTTTCTCAATTCCGCTGTTGATAATTAATTTGCGACACATCAAACAAGGTGCTGCGCCTTCTTCGTAATCGTGATTTTCTGTTCTGTAACCAACTAAATACAAGGTGCTTCCAATCATATCTTTTCTTGCCGCGCTGATAATTGCATTTTGCTCACTATGTACAGAACGACAAGCATCGTACCCACTATGACGTGTGTCTGGAAACATCTTTTTCTTCATGCAATACCCCAAATCGCAACAATTCACTCTACCACGCGGAGCGCCAACATAACCTGTCGAAATAATTTGGTCATGATTGACAATCACAGAGCCATATTTCTTGCGCAAACACGTTCCGCGACTTGCGACTGTTTCTGCAATATCTAGATAATAATTGATTTTATCAATTCGCTCTTGCATTTTCTTACTCCTTTAGTCAATTAATTTTTGTCCCAAATTTATGTCATATTGTCGATAATACGTTTTTCCCTGATAAGCAATTCCTTTTCGAGAAATGATATTTCTCGTTTGAAAATTTACGATAACATCCATATCCTGATTTTTCAAACCTAGTTTTTCCAAATCTTTTGCTGAAAAAAAATAATATTGATTGACATCTGCATCCAAAGTATTATCCCATGATTTGGTAACATCTATATCATACGCACTCGGATTGGAAAGCATCTGCAAAAACGCCTCATACTTCGCATGTTCAGTCACAGACAATTCACTTAATTTCTGAAATCCTTGGCTGTCTAAATCAGCATTTTCCTGCACCAAATTATCCACTTTCCCCTGAATGACTTTCATTTTGCTCACATAAGCTTGTACATTTGCCATGTGAAAAGATTGTAAGCTAACTGTTACCGTAATACCAGAAAGCAATAATAACAAGATAATTGTTACCACTAAGGTTACCATGGTTATCCCATTTTGATTTTTCATACGTACCTCCAACATGCGAATTAATTTGAATAATAACGACTATACATTTCGGTTATATAGGCTTGAATATCAAATGCTTCATGCACTTTTGGTTTTTCATAATTCACGCCATATGTTTCTACGGTAGCATTTGTGATGGTTGGTGTTGTCGCAAACTGTTTGATTGCGCCTTCTTCCTCTGTCGCTGTTTCGCCATTTTCTGCTGAGGTTTCTTGTGGTTTCATTTCTGCATTTTGATACATCTCATCTAAAATATCTAAGCCTTCAACAACTCTTCCAAATGCGCAATATACGCCATTTAGTGTAGACGCCTCTTGCATCATAATCGAGAATTGGGCTCTTCCAGAATTGTAACTTTCTTCTGTCAAACCATACGAAGAATAATCGTAACGGTTCAACGAAATTACGCCTTTTTCATGTCTTAACGTATTTTTTTCAAAACCATTGGCAATGAATTCACCATTGATTTCATATTCATAATCATCATCCGAATCTGCTTCAATGGAAGAATCAATCATGCTAACTTTTGGGGCTGCTTCTTCGTTTTCCGTATCTCTTCCCATATACAAACAAATATCATCTTTACCATACAAAACTTTATTGTTATAATATCCTGCTTGAATTAAAGCAATAAAATTTGCCACCGTATTTGGCGCATATTCTGGATATAACTCCATTTTTATGGTTCCTTTATCTTGCAATTCAAAGGTTGCCACTGGATTGGTTTGAGCTTGTGTTTCATGTTCCACGCCTCTGTACACCACAAAAATAATTCCCCCCAACAACGCAATCATAACGATGATTCCTATAATTAATTTCACTTTTTCTTTCATTGTTTTACTTCCTTCCTTTATTTTAAATTCAAATAATGCAAAGCATCCACTACATTTTTCACACCTATTATATCCAATTTGTAGTCATTTTTCAAGCCTTTTTTGTTACTTTCTGGAATCAATATTTTTTTGTAACCCAATTTCTCTGCTTCTTTGATTCTTTTTTCTATCATACTAACCGCTCGAACCTCGCCTGTTAAGCCAACTTCGCCAACTACTGCAACGTTTTCGGGAATACTTTTATTTTTAAAAGTTGATGCCACCGCCAAAATAATTCCCAAATCCAAAGCTGGTTCACTTACACGCATACCGCCCACAAGATTCAAATAAACATCTTGCGAACTTAGCGCCATTCCAGCTCTTTTTTCCAAAACAGCAATCAGCAAAACCAAACGGTTATAGTCAATTCCACCGGCCGTTCTTCTTGGCAAGCCAAAAACTGTTGGAGTCGCCAACGCTTGCAATTCCAAAAGAATTGGTCTGGTGCCTTCTAAGCTGACCACAATCACCGAACCCGTGGTTCCCTCTTCTCGTTCTGAAATCAAGACAGACGATGGGTCGACTATTTCGACTAATCCTTCGTTTTGCATTTCAAACATACCAATTTCATTGGTCGAACCAAATCGATTTTTCACGCCACGCAAAATGCGGTAAGCAAAATAGCGTTCTCCTTCGAGATACAAAACCGTATCCACCATATGTTCTAGAACTCTTGGTCCTGCAATGTTTCCGTCTTTGGTGACATGCCCAATCAAAATAGTCGTAATCTGCTTTTGCTTGCACATTTTCATAATGCGCGCCGTAATTTCTCGCACCTGGCTAACGCTTCCTGGTGCAGACGTAATTTCTTCGGAATACATGGTTTGCACAGAATCGATAATGACAAAATCTGGATTTTCTCTTTCCAACGCATTTTCTACGTTGTCAACATCCGTTTCTGACAAAAATAGCAGATTTTCATGATGAATATTCAAGCGGTCTGCGCGAAGTTTGATTTGCTCTGCGGATTCTTCGCCAGATACATACAAAATCTTGCCTTCTACTTGGACAGTATGACAAATTTGCAAAATCAAAGTAGATTTTCCAATGCCTGGTTCACCTCCCAAAAGTGTCAATGAACCTTTCACAAAACCGCCACCTAACACTCGGTCCAATTCTTGCACGCCAGTTTTAATTCTGGTTGTCGTCTTTTGTTCTACTTCATTTAATTTGACGACTTCACTTCTGGGTTTATTTTTATCTTTTGATGCGCTATTTCCCACGACTTTTTCTTCCACAAATGTGTTCCATTGTCCACATGCTGGGCATTTGCCTAGCCATTTTGAGGATTCATAACCACATTCGTTGCAGAAAAATACGGTTGTATTTTTTTTTGCCATTGATGTTTCCTTTCTAATTTTCCGTAGGGGCACGGGGTACCGTGCCCTTACGTTTTTGTTTTTTCCTAACCTTTTATTATACCACATTTTGGAAAAAATGTCAATTTGACAAAATTGTAAAAATATGATATAATGAAAGATTGGTTTTTTGTATCCAGGGCACGGTGCCCCGTGCCCCTACGTTTTGGGTTGGTCTAGACCACCTCTTTGTTGAACCGCGGGCGACTGCTAGTCGCCCCTACACGTTAAATTAATCCTTTTTTTATTAATTTTTCTAATACCACAATATACATCGCGTGGCTCCAAGTTAATCCTATAATCCAGGCTGGTTTCATGTTTTCATTGTTGACTTGTTCTCCCAAAAATCCATGTTCTGAGCAAGAATTTGTGACAAATTGGAAATTTTCTAATGCTTTTTTGTCTTCGCCCTTTTCTAAATTGTAGCAAGCCATCCACAAATTCGCAATTGGCCATGGATGATAGCCTCCCATGTAGCCATCTTCCTCATAACGTACATAACCACCTGTGTACGTACGCAATGTCATATTCATTCTTTCAATTGTATTTTCCACATTTTTTTCGGTTGGTTTGAACATTTCAAATGGCGTAACTGCGCCTAAAATGCTAATGTCTAGCTTTTTATCCTCTGGATTTCTGACAAATGTTTTCTTGTCCTCATCAAAAAAAGTCTTTAAACAATACTCCTTGATATCTAATAAACCTTGCGACAACGCCTTTGTTTTTTTATGGATGGCTTCCATTTTCAGACGATTATTTTCATAACTTGTTTTCACATTTTTGTAGATTTTTAGCATGGCATCAAAACTGGCAAAAATGCTTGCCATAGAATACAAGGTGACTCCTTCGTATTCTTCCCACAAATCATAACTTGGCACAAATTTGCCTTTTTCGTTTAGAACATCGTCCACATATTTTTGCAGATACGTAACGGCATTTTCACACATTTTCAAATTATTTTTCAAAAACATTTTATCTTTATATTTTTTGAAATGCTCGTAAATTCCAATGATAACACTGGCTGTTTCGTCAATTTGGTAACCCCAACATGGCGCAAGTCTTCCATCTGTGTAAAAGCGTTGTTGCCATCCTCCAGTTTTACTTTGCGTTTTTCTGCAAAAAATGCTATAAAATTTTTCGACTTGTTCTTTCATGCCCAAAATATCCATGGCACGCGTGACAAAAACGGCATCTCTTGTCCAGCAATACGAATATCTACCGCATTTGGTTTTGTCTTCATCCACTTCCATGCCAGCTGAAATTCCGCCAGTTTCCTGATTGGTAAGAAGCGAGAATAACAAAATGCTTCTTTTATAAATTTTTTGAATACGACTATCCATTTCACTTTTTGCTATATTTAATTTATCGTAATCTTTGATATATTTTCTCCAATATTTTTTGGTATCTTCATATTGTTTGACGATGTCAATCTTGCGAATTCGCGCAATTTCTGTGTCTAAGTCACTCAGCAAACTTTTCTCTCTGTTATCATTTACATAAATATACAAATTTAGATTGACTTCTTCGCCTGGTTTGATGACTTTTAAATCGTAGCCAATGGCCGAATCTGGCGACATTCCGATGTAATCTTTTCCGCCAATGACACCATCCATAATGTTGGCTCTGACATTGTTAATTTGATACGACATCGGCTTTTCTTTGGCAAAAATACAGAATGAATAATCGTGGTTGTATTGGAGCAAACAGTCGTCTTTGAAGAAGCCACAGGTGTCGTTGTTGATATTGGTTAACACCTTGGAATACGCCAACAAATTGACTCTCAAATCGCGGTTACTTTGGTTGATAAAACGGTAATTTTTCACCAAAATATTTTCTTCGATTGGCACAAAATCTGTTTGAATGATTTGCAAATTGAAATAAGTGTTGACGATTTCTGTTTGCAAAATATTGGTATCTTTGATGTATTTTTGGCTGTATAAATTATTGATATCATTATGCAAATATACCATGGCAGAGTCATTGATTTTCACACCAACATCAAATTGCTCAATAAATTGCTTATAATCCACTGCGCCATAAAACAATCTTAACAACTCGCCTGTTTTGCTAAAACTCGCGGTTAATTTTCCATTTCCCACAATTCCATCATTAAAATATTTTTGCTTCATTTCTTTTCTCCTTTGTTACATTATAAGGACGGACAGGGTCGTCCATCCCTACATTTCTTCTATTTTACTATATATTCAAAAAAATAACAAGGCAATTCTTGTTATTTTTTTAATTTTATCATTTTTTCATCAAACCTATTATTTTTTACAAAACCATTGACATTTTATGTAAAATATGGTATGATTTAATTAATAGTAACTGTAAACTGCCTGAAAAGGTCACCGTATCTTGGAAGGCAATTGCCTCCAAGATAATTTAAGGAGGAATCATTATGAGACCAGACTACAATCCAAAGGATGCAGCCCGTGAATTCGAGGCTGCACGTATCGCCTCCGCAAAGGAGGAATACAGAGAAAAACAGAGGCGTCTTGAAAGACGCCAGGCAGAAAAAAAGAAGAAAAGAGAAAGGAGAAAAAAATTTTTAGAGCCACTGTTTTGGATATTTCTTTTTACTCTTCTCTTTATATCAATTTATTTAAATTATTTTTATTAAAATTGGTATAAAGTTTTTTCACCTGCTTATCTGTTCACTTAGAACGGATAAGCGGTTTTTTTTATTTCTTTTTTCTATTTTCCATCAAACCTATTATTTTTTTACAAAACCATTGACATTTTATGTAAAATAAGATATAATTTAATCAATAGTAACTCGTAGACACCTGAAAGGGCATGTCTTTAATAATCTTGGAGTGTAATTTTTTCCAAGGAGGAAAAAATATGAAAAAAATTTTTCATATTTCCCGGGATGTAATTATCCCGATGGCAATCCTCCTCTTATCCATTGCTATTGGATTTGAAGGAGCTGCCATTGCTGCTTGGTGTTGTACTAAGCATTTGTCCGAGATAATCGAACAAATGGGTACCATACCTCCCTTATGGGAAGCAGCACTAATGTTTGTAATAGACGTTGCTATATTTGTTTTAGTAGCGTTTATTTGCAACACTTTTCTGGTGGTTCTTTTTAATCTCGGAGGGCCATCAGAGTTGTTCATCGCAGAGCTGGAAACCGGCTATGTGATGAAATGGACGTTATGGCATCAAACTTGGGAATATGTAACCAAGTTTGATAGCACTGGTCGACTAATGATGTTAGTTGACCACGGTCCAGAAAGGAAAAAAGAGTGGGTATGCGTTGCCCACGACGAGGGCTAATGTCCTATCGTCCCTTCCCACTCTTTTTTAAAACCCCAGTTATCTTGTGTATAATTGATAACTGGGGCTTAGTTTTATTTTTTCTTTTTCTGTTCTTTGACAACTTGGCGTTCTCTTGCAATCGCCAACTTTCCATCTGGCACATCTTCTGTGATGGTCGAACCTGCTGCTACCAAAACGTCATTGCCAATTTTCACTGGCGCTACAAAATTGACATTCGAACCAACAAAACAATTGTCTCCAATTTTTGTTTTAAACTTTTCTTTATTCGGCGTATAATTGCACGTAATCGTTCCACAACCAATGTTGCAGTCACTTCCGACTTCGCAGTCACCCAAATACGTCAAATGTGGCACTTTTGTATGGTCCGCAATTTTCGTCTTCTTCAATTCCACGCAATTGCCAACTTTCACATGATTTCCGATTTTGCAACCTTCGCGGATAAACGCATTTGGCCCAATCTCGCAATCTTCGCCAATCGTCACGCCACTTTTGATAATCGTGTTTGGATGAATCACCGTATCTTTCCCGATTCTGACATCATCGTAAATATACGTTGTCTGCGCATCCTCGATAGTAACACCTTTTTTCATGTGAAAACTATTGATTCTCATGCGAAGAACGCGGGTCAACAATTCCAATTGTGCTCGATCATTCACACCCAAAATCTCGGTATTATCTTCCACAATCACAGCACCAGTTTTCAAACCTTCGTCATTCATAATGCGGATAACATCTGTCAAATAATATTCGCCTTGCGCATTATTGGGCTTAATTTTATCAATCGCGCGAAACAATTCTTCAATATCAAAGCAATAAATACCAGAGTTGATTTCCTTGATATGCTTCTTTTGAAGCGGGTCAGCGTCCTTTTCTTCCACAATTCCTTTGATGTTGCCACCTTCGTCACGAATAATTCTACCATAGCCAGTTGGATTTTCGTAAATGGCAGTTAACAAAGTCGCATATTCCTTATTTTTGATACTTTTTGAAATTAAATTTTTTAAAGTTTCTGGTCTGATAATCGGAACATCGCCATACAAAATGACAACTTTTCCTTTTTTTCCTTCAAAATATTTTTTCGCTTGCATCACCGCATGACCTGTACCTAGCAATTCCTCTTGAAAAGCATATTGCACTTCATCGCCCAAAACTTCTTGCACTTGTTCCTTCAAATGACCCACAACGGCAACAATTTCGTCAGAGCCAATCTTTTTTGCCAAATCAACAACACGTCTGACCAATTCTTTGTCATAAATTTTATGTACTAATTTTGACTTATTGCTGTTCATTCTTGTGCCTTTTCCGAGCTGCCATAATGAGTGTCATTACATACTCTTCGCTATCTTCTATCTTCATAACTTTTCATTCCTTTACAAAAACTTCCTATTATACTATATTCATTATGTCGACATTTTACTACATTTTTTTCAAAAAGTCAATCTTTTCTCATTCCATAGGAAGCAAAATTTCTCACGCTTTTTTCACTTGACTAATCGCCAATCCATCTCCCACTTCTAAAATCTGCGTTTCCAAGCATTCATTTTCTTGCGCCAACTGAATATATTCCCTCAAATGTTTCACTGCTGTTCGTTGCTTATGCTTGTTGTAATCGCCCATCACATAACCTTTATACAAAATATTGTCTGCCAAAATCCAGCCACCATTTTTGGCAAGTCGAATGCCTTCTTGCAAAAAAACTGGATATTTACCCTTGTTGGCATCAATAAAAATGATGTCATATTCGCCTTGCAACGTCGGCAAAATTTCTACCGCATTTGCAATTAAAATGTTCACTTTATCCTCAATTCCAATTTTCTTTACATTTTCGATTGCCTCTTTTGCCCTTTCCTCATCTAATTCAATCGTATCGACCATAGCATTTGGCGCAAAATGTACAAACTGACTTGCCGAATAGCCAACTGCTGTGCCAATTTCTAAAATTTTTTCTGGATTTTCTTTTTCCAATATTTCTTTGATTTTTTCCAAGGTTTCATCCATAATAATTGGAATATGATTTTCCAGCGCTTTTTGTTTTACTTTTTCTAATTCATCTAAATCAAACATTTTTCCTCCACACGTAGGGGCGTGTATTGCACATCCGTAATCATTCATGCTATATTTACGGGCGACTGATAGTCTCCCCTACATTTTAAAAATGGGCACGATGCCTCGTGCCCCTACTATTATTTTTTTGTATTTATTGTGCAATTGGATACACACTGACTACTTTTTTGGTTGCTTTTTTCTCAAACTTAACATTTCCATCCACCAAAGCAAACAACGTATCATCGCTTCCTTTTCCAACATTGGTTCCTGGATGTACATTGGTTCCTCTTTGTCTTACTAAGATATTTCCAGCCAAAACAAATTGTCCATCTGCTCTTTTCACACCAAGTCTTTTGGACTCACTATCTCTTCCGTTCTTAACACTACCTTGCCCTTTTTTATGTGCCATTAAAATTCACTCCCTTCGTTTTTAAAATCCATATATACTCATTTATTAGTCAACTATTTTGTTTTGATTGAAGTAATCTCAACTTTTGTATAGTCTTGTCTATGACCTCTTGTTTTTCTTTCATTCTTTTTTGGTTTGTATTTAAAAACAAGAATTTTTTTGCCTCTGCCATTTGACACGACTTTACCTTCAACCTTGCTACCCTCAACATAAGGAGTTCCGACTTCTACTTTTCCATCATTGGATACAAGAACAACTTTATCAAACGATACTTTTTTTCCTTCTTCTTCTCCTAATTTTTCGAAAAATACTGATTCTCCTTCTTCTACCTTATATTGTCTTCCACATGCTTCGATAATTGCGTACATAGCAATGCACCTCCCTTTTCGTAATACTCGCTAACTTCCAACTTGGTAGCTGTTTCCAGCTTTTGAAACCATAGTTAAGCAGTTTACAGTTATTTATTTTAACATAATTTGGTAGCGTTGTCAAGGATTTTCTTTGATTTACTAAATATTTTTCTCTCACCTTCTCAAAAACACCCAACGCATTTTAAGCCATTTTAAGCGCCTTTTTTATTTTTTAGAGAAAAATGACTAAAAAGGTGCTTTTCGTGCATTAGACGATTTTTTAGCTATTTTTCCGGGCGTGTTTTTGGCAGGTATCCAAAAATAGTGACGCATTTTAAGCGATTTTAAGGCGTTTTTTTAAAACAGGTAGACCAACCATACCACAAAGGGGTATCAATCGATTAGAACGCAGGTAAAGTGCCTCTACGTCGATGTGGCATTTTTGAGCAAAAATCAAAAATGGCATAAAAAATCAGGACACGGTGCCCCGTGTCCCTACGTTTTTACATAAATGTTGCCTGTAACGGGCGATTGATAATTGCCCTACATAGTTTATTTATAAGCACAAACAAGATATCTGCTAACTGCATTATAGTTTCCTGTTGTTGAGCCCCAAATTTCGCTTGTTCTTCTCTGAGAAGTTAGAGTTTTTTACAGCTCCTTTTCTCACTAAATAACTATCCTTAATACTAATTATTTCCACAATTCGAACAAACTCGCACTAAATAAGTCTCTCCTATAAATACTATTTTATAGAGGTAACTTATATTATTAATTTCGTACTTCTCGCCAGTCGCCTTATAGTATCCCTTATTGTAAGATCCTCCACCAGATATGTTCGTCATAGCATTGGGCACATATATTAAGTCACCAGAAGTTAAAGAAACATCACGACTCGCAATTACGTTACCACCATATCCAGAAGCCCAAGTCATATTATTTATCTTCAAATTATAGGCCGCTTGCACCGCACTTGAGCAATCTTTCAAATCCATATTATCTACATAGTTGTGCGCAACATTCCATACAGCATATAAGTTAACTGTTCCATTATTTGTCGTAGTTAAATTTGACACACTTTGACTATTGTTATAAACCTTTGCTCCGTTGCTACTGGTTGCCCAACCTGCAAATGCATGGCACGTTTTCGTAAATCCATTTGCTGTCAACGCCTTTGGCGTGCCATACTCATGTGTACTATTGCCCATTGTTCCCGTTCCGCCATTAGCATTATATTTCACTTGGTACGTAATCACTGGCTTGTGTGTATAATAACTTCCGCCGTTGACTCCATCCCAAAGGCGCACATAAATTGGCGTTCCACTTTCGACTGTGACAACATTTTTATTTTCCCAATCTTCGTCATTTTTGCTTGCCTTCGTACAAATTTGCATCTGATAACTTGATGTTGTCTCAAACGTGACCGTTGCACTGGTGCCACTCCAAACCGTTGATTTTACTGAAATATTGGTACTTGTTGCCGTATCAACTGCTTGCAAATTTACTTTTTTATAAATAATATTTCCTGCCACATCTTTTAACCAAATGTAATATGAACGATTATTTTTCTGATTTTCCATGATTGGTGATGTGAAGGTTTTGGCAGCATTTTCAATGGTTTTGAAGGTTTCTGGTTCTTCTTCATCTTCCGTAATTTGATAGCCTGCTAAACCTGAACCTTCGTCGCTTGCTTCAAATTGGTAGCTTTTCGTTGTTGCTGAAACAGTATCAATGCTTGGTTCAACTTTGTCGATTTTGTCAACAGTTGCTTCTGCTGTTGTACGTCCTGGATTTTCCTTATTATCCACTAATCTCACAAACATTTTGCCGTTTGCCCCAAAATTCTGCACATTATCAGATTCCCAATTTGCGCCATCTTTGCTGGTTTGCACTATGAATCCTGCAAAATTTGCACTGTTTTTTAATTCTGCTGTTACTAAAACGTCTTGGTTTGTCCAGCCTGCTGGCTCATAGGTGTAATTGAAATCATTGTTTGAAACGGCTGGAATTTCTTTTAGCGTGAATTCTTTTGAAGTTACATTTCCTGCTTTATCTTTTACCCAAGCATAGAATGTTTGACCTGGCGTTCCTTCGCCTGTTGTTGTGAATTTTTCTTGCAAATCAACTGGATCAAAATTTTCTGGCTCGCCTGCTGTTTCTATGATTTTGTAGCCTGCGATTTTTGAAATCTCGTCTGTAGCCATTATTTTGTAGCTGTTCGTTGTCGTTTCTACGCTAATTTCTGGCGCTTCTTTGTCAATATTCGTGACATCTGTTTGAATTGCTTTTCCAAAGCGTTTGCCGTTGAAGGCTCTGACGCAAAAAGTGCCGTTTGCTGTGAATGTTTGGCTGTCAGCGTTTTTCCAGGTGACGTTATTTTTGCTAGTTTGCAAGGTGTAGCCTGTTAAATCTGTGTTTGCAACTGCTATGACGACTACATTTTGATTCGTCCAATCGGCGTTCCAATCGTCTGTTCCTGCGATTTTTTTCTGAAATGTGATATCTGCTTCTGTCAAATCCTTGACTGGCAATGTCGTTGTTCCTCCTGTGTTTCCACCTGTTTCTGGCTTATTGATTTCGATGTCTTTTATCTGCGTTTTTCCGCCGTTGTCGATTGCAAAATCAACAACGTTTGGTGGGGTTGTTCCATCTTCGTATGTGAAGGTTCCATCGCCGTTTGAAGCAATGATTCCGCCTGTTGAAGTTGGGATTGAACCACCGTTTTGCTCACATTTTTCTTCTAGCCATTCTTCAAATGTTTTGTCACTTCCGCTTTCTTGCCATTCTTTTCTCAAATCAGATATTGCTTGGTCGACTTCTGTTTTGATTGAACTTTCTGTGGTCATATCTTTGGTTTCTCCATCTGGTGTCGTCATTTCTTTGACAATAACTTTGCCGTCCCCTGTAACAATGATTTCTGTGCTGTTTCCAGATGTATCATTGTAAATTAATTTGCCATCTTCTCCTGGAAACAATTTTCCGCCATTGGCTGTTTCGATATAATCTTTGCCACTTTCTTCACATTTTTCTTGGATGAATTCCGCAAATGTTTTTTCTTGGTCTTTCGTGCCATATTCTTTTTGATATTCTTTGACTAAATCTTGGATGGCTGCTTCAATTTCGCTTGTCAAATTCTCTGAAGTCGTCATGTCTTGCACATTTCCTTTATTGTCCGTAATTTCTTTGATAACTAAATTCCCTTTCGAATCTTGGACAACTTTTGCATCGCTATCTGTTTCTTTGTCTTTATAATGCAAGTTGCCATCGTCGTCTAGCCAATAGCTTCCGTTTTCCGTTTCCAAGATTTTGTCACCGCCTGATGCACCATTTTCTTCGCATTTGTCTTTTATGTAGTCATACAACGTTTTGTGATTTTCGCCTGCTGCGTACATATCAATTAAAATTGCTGTATCTGATAATTCTTTGGATTCTCTTAGTTTTGCAATTTCCATCGTGTTTGCTGCTTTTTGCGCTCTGCTTAAGATGCCGTTACTTCCGCCAATTAAATTTAGGCTAACTCCTGCTAGAATCAGTAACACGATAATGGTTACAACTAAAGCTACTAGCGTGATTCCGGTTTTGTTTCGGGCAAATGTTAGCATTTGCCCCTATGTTTTTCTTCTCCATTTTTACCTCCCTATATTTAGTTAACTGATATATTATATTTGACATAATTATTTTAGCATTCATAACAACACTTGTCAATGACTTTTATTAATGTTACACAAATTTAATATTGTTACAATTTTGTAATATTGAGGTTGTTTGGCTAAATTGTCAGAATCATTAATTTTCTAGGATCAACAAAACGGGTCTAAAAATAAGATAAATCTCATTTTTAAACCCGCTTTATTATAAACCTTCAGTAAAATCTGCAACTATTTGTTCATCATTTGGTTTTCAGCTTGCTCGATCATTTTCTTAACCATTTGTCCACCGATTTTTCCAGCGTCTTTTGCAGAAATATTTCCGTTGTAACCATTTTTCAAGTTAACACCAACTTCTGAAGCTACTTCATATTTGAATCTATCTAATGAATCCATTGCTTCTGGAACAGCTTTTTGACTATTTCTTGCCATCTTATTCACCTCGCTTATCTATATATTGAAAAAACATATACTGTATTTTCAATATATATAATGTGTCATTTGAGGAAAAATAAACTGGTAATTTTTAGAAATTACCTATCTGGCTCAATCAAACCAAAATTTTTCGAATCCTTTAATTTAAAAATAACATTCACTTTTCCTGTATCCACATTAATAAAGGTATAAAAAATGCTATTTGCTTTTTCAGAAAGCTTAATTTTTGCATCTTCCACTGAAATTGGACGCACATCATAATATGCATTTTTGACAACTTCATTTTCAATCGCCTTTTCTTCATCACCAGAAATCGTCATTTGCTTTAGCGAAGAATCACGTTGCATTTTCTCTTTTCTCGCTTTGCTTTTTCTCATTTGACCTTCCAAAATATCGATATCTTTGTCAATCGAAGCATACAAATCTTTTGATTCTGTCACAGCTTTGTAGGAAGTGCCTCTTGTATACAAGTACATCTCAGCAATTTGTGTATCTTTTTCATTTTTAATTGTCACATTTGCTTCCACATCATTAGCATCCTCTTCAAAATATTTCTCTATTCTAACTAACTTCTTCTCCACATATTCCTTAATTGCATCTGTTGCCTTTAAATCTTTTCCAACAATTGTTATTTTCATAATTTTCTCATCCTTTCTTTGCATTTTCAATTTTATTATACCTGTTAATCAAAAATTTTGCAAGCCTTTCAACAAAATTTTTCATTCCACTTTTTGACTTCTCAAATAATCCCAAATTTTCTCCGTTTCTTCAATGATATTTCGAATATCCTTATCAAACAAATCTACCCTAATATTCGCTTTTGAATTTTTCTCCAACATCATACGCAACAATTCAAAAACGTTGATTACATAATGTCTAAATTCATAAGAATCGTCAATATCAGATAACTCAACGGTTTCAATCAAACCAAATGAATTGTCAAAAAAATTCAAAACTTGGTCCAAAAGCACCTCTTCCATCTGAGGATTATTTGCCAAATAATATTGTTTCAAATTTTCTTTATAGGCGCTATAAATCGCATCAAAATCCCATTTCAACTTTCGCGCTTCTATATACAATTTCGCCACATATCCATAAAAAGCCTTCGCAAAGCAATATACAAGCGATTGGTCCACCATTTGATTTGCCTCAAAATGCCCCAACATTTGATACACGTTATTCTCACTCAAATAGAACAAATCCTCTGCAATTTTTCCCTCAGTCAACTACTTCATCTCCTTTTTCACAAATTCCAAAAAAGCCTGACATCCCTCCAAAATATCCGTATACGTCACATCGAAATTTTCCGTATACCAAGGGTCAGCAATATCGCGTGGATGTTTCGAAAAATCCAGCAATCTGCAAACTTTTGCTTCTCTATCCTGCCCAATTATTCTCACAATATTTTGCACATTTCTATTTTCCATCCCCAAAATATAGTCAAATTTTTCATAATCCGCTTTGGCAATTTGTCGCGCCGTTTTATTTCCATAAGGAATTTGCATTTGTTCCAATTTGGCAATCGTTCCCTGATGCATGCCATTGCCAATTTCCTCCGAACTCGTCGCTGCAGATTCAATATAAAATTCCTGTTCTAGCCCTTGCTTTTTTACCAAATCCTTCATCACAAATTCCGCCATCGGCGAACGACAAATATTGCCCAAACACACAAACAATACTTTTATCATAACCACTCCTACCATTATTTTCTTTATTTTATTGCAAAAATATCTGCCTGTCAATAGCCAAAATAAGGTATAATAAGGACACGGTTCCCCGTGCCCCTACAATTTTAATTGTTCAAATCCCATGCTGTTCCATTCCACTTTGCCTTAACACTAGATTTTAATTGAACCAATGGACGTACTCCACAACTATTATTTTTGCTAACCGAAGTACCATCCACTTGACCACCGCCAATTTGATACCACACAACACCAACAGTATCTGTATCTACATAAAATGAAGCCATCCAGAAATTTCCAGTACCATAAAGTAGGCCATCTAAAAACTTACCATGAATTGACGTAGAATCATAATTTGTTCCTAATTTGCCATTTGCACTAATTGTCAATTGTCCTAGTGTTGGTCCTCCTGTCGCTTGATTTGCATAGTTTGTATTTACAAAATTGCTCCAATAACTTGAATTCGTCATCCAACTAACCAAAGTATTTGGAGAGCCATCAGATACCCCTACATGATTATTTTCATCAACATAAATTCCTGTTCCTAAACTCAATGTTGAACCGATTGCATGATTTTCTGTTATCAAATAAATATAATCTCCGTCTTTTGAAAAGACTTTCCAGTCTGTTTCACCATTGACACTATAATTCACTGAATCTCCATAATTTGTCCCAGAAATTACAGAAGTTGCCAAAGGCCATTCTTCCCACACAGCATACAAAGTCACATTATTTGCTGGCATTTCAAAATTGGTAATTGCTGTTGTTGCCGTATTACTCAATGCCCATCCCAAAAAGTTATAACCATACTTCGTCAAAGTCGTTGTCGTATCTACTTTAACATTTGTTCCTTGCAATACTTTTTGACTTGCTGGAACCGTTCCTGTTCCACCATTAGCGTCATACGTTACCATTGACTTCGTTCTACCAGGCTCAATTTCTCCACCGCTCGCCTCAAGTGCAATTTCATTTGTCATCAAATCAAACGAGAATTCCATATCTGGCGTGTCGTTTTCTTCTTTACTATAATATTCGATTCTCACTGTGTTATCCTCATTCACTTCAAAGCTAAACATCTCACCTGATGGCAAATTATACACATCGTGTGTTTTCAAATAATCACCAAATGTGGATTCTTGCATACCATCCGCATAATAGTCCATCTGCAATTCTATCATCGCCATTTGCAACTTTTCTTCAACTGCTTTTTCATTCGTTGTTTTCACAGCTGTTGTGGCTCTTTGCAAAATTCCATTGTTTCCCGCCACAAAATTCAGACTTACACCTGCCAAAATCAATAATATGACGATTGTTACCACTAATGCCAGTAGTGTGATTCCGGTTTGTTTTGGGCAAATGTGAGCATTTTCTTCTACGTTTTTTAAATTTTTCATTCTTCTTTCCTCCATTATTGTCAACTATAATATAATTATATTTTATCATTGGAGGGTTTATTTTGTCAATCATTTTTTGAAATGTTACAAAAATGTAATATTAAGAAATAAAAAACATCAAAACCGATTACTATCAATAATTATTTCATTTCTCTAAACATATAAAAATGAAGAAAGTTTTGTAAACGAAGTTAAAAAAACAGATTTCGCCATTGGAAACGCCATTGGCATCGAAAATTACTGTTCCCACGTTTTCCGCTTTCCCAATGGATTTATTTCTCTCAATTATAAATCCAAAAAGAAACAAGCTGTAAAGCTGCTTGAAAATATGAACTATACTTATATTGACTGGAATTGTTTGAATCACGACTCCATGAAAAAGTACAATCAATCACAATTGCTAAATAATTTGAAAAAAACCGCAAAAGACAAGAATACGCTTGTTGTCCTTATGCATGATACAAAGGACGTAAGCGATTCTTCTACAGTTTTAAAAGATTCCATTGATTATTTAAAATCCATGGGATATAGTTTTAAGAATTTTTATGACATTTTGTGAAATGATTTTGGCTCCATATAACATAATTATCATTATACTCAATCATTTTTTAATATTGCTATCTTAGTTTCTTCATCTATACTTTCTATTATTTTTTTCATTATTTTTTTGTCAACTGCTACACAACCTGCAGTTGATTTATTATTGGAGCAATGTAAAAATATTGCACTTCCATTCCCTGAAATATTTTTAGGATTTGCTTTTATTTCTATTAAATATTCATATTCTATTGGATAATCTATTAAATGTTCTGCAGAGTTCCAATCTTTTTCAATGCTTAAAGTATCAACTAATTTATTATAAAATTTTGACTTTAAGTCATCAATCCAATACATATTTTCAGTAATCTGCTTATAATTTTTAGTTTTTTTTAATTTGTCTATTGGATGTATACCTAAAGCTATACCTAAGTCAAATTCTCCTAAAGGCGTTTTTCCATCTCCTTCTTTTTTTTTCACTTGTTATTCCATTTATTCCTATATATGCATTTGTTTCTATATTATATTGGGGAAATTTTAAAGTCCCTATATTGTTTTCAGATACAAAAACATATATTTTATTTTCCATTTCTTTCATTCCCATAATTAAAAATATGATTCAAAATTTATTTTATGCAAAAATTAATTATATTTTTCACAAAACTCAATCTACTAGCAAATCAACACCGACATCTATTTTTGACACATATAAATTCAAGTCTTTGTTTTAAACTCTCCTCTCAAATTTTACTCTTTTCTTAATTATCTTTAGATTGATTTCTACTTTTTATCTGTTCATAAAAGTCCGAACAGATTCATCAATGGCTGGGGTGGTAAGATTCGAACTTACGCATGTCGGAGTCAGAGTCCGATGCCTTACCGCTTGGCGACACCCCAATAATTAAAAATTCACACAATTATCACAAAATTGTCATCTAAATTTTATGATAATGTGCATATCGTGAAAAATTGGGTCGATGTGGGCATCGACCCCTACCTTATTATTTTTATCACAAATTTTATGATTTGTCCATATCTTTTACGCAATTTTTAATTTTTTCTGCATTTAATTCAAAATAATCCAACAACTCTTCAGCTTTTCCTGACCTTCCAAAACAATCTTGCATGCCCAAACGCGTTAATTTCACTGGATACTCCTCTGTCAAAACTTCCGCAATCGCTGTTCCCAAACCACCAATCACGCTATGGTCTTCGATAGAAATCAGCTGTTTCGTCTCTTTTGCACATTTTATAATCGTTTTCCTATCAATTGGCTTAATCGTATGAATATCCACCACTCTAACTTGCTTACCTTCCTGCTCCAACGCTTCTTTTGCCTCTAATGCCTTAGAAACCATAATTCCAGTCGCAAAAATCGTAGCATCTGTGCCATTTCCGTGCACAACTGCTTTGCCAAATTCAAAGTCCTTCTCCTCATAAATGACTGGTGTCGCCAAACGGCATAATCTGACATACACTGGTCCATCGATTTTCGAAGCTTCTTCAATCGCCCACTTCGTCTGCAAATCGTCTGACGGACACATCACTTTCATATTCGGCAAACCACGCACCAAGCCAATATCTTCCAACATTTGGTGAGTTGCACCGTCTTCTCCAACCGTAATTCCAGCGTGCGTTCCCGCAATTTTGACATTCAAATTCGGATAGCAAATGCTATTTCGAATTTGGTCATAACTTCTGCCAGTTGCAAACATCGCAAATGTTGCAGCAAATGGGATTTTTCCACAAGTTGCAAGACCAGCTGCAGTCGACATCATATCTTGCTCTGCAATTCCCATATCAAAAAAACGTTTTGGAAATTCTTTTGCAAAAAGATTGGTTTTTGTGGCAGTCGACAAATCGGCATCCAAAACAACCACCTTTTCATTCTTTTTTCCTAATTCCACCAAAGCCTCACCAAAACTCTGACGAGTCGCTATTTTTATCTCTTTGTTCATATTTTTTCTCCTTTTTTATGTATAAATTGGCTGTAGGGGCGACTAGCAGTCGCCCGCAATATATTTTATGTTTCATATAATTTTATTTTTTAATGATACAGCGGGCGATTGATAATCGCCCCTACGGGTTATCGTAATTCCTGAATTGCCATTTCATATTCCTCTTTTTTGGGAGCCTTTCCATGCCAGCCTGCCTGATTTTCCATAAAAGATACGCCCCTTCCTTTTACGGTTTTTGCAATAATCGCGGTTGGTCTATCCTTCGCCTTTCTCGCTTTGGCAAACGCGCTCAAAATCTCGTCGATATCGTTTCCATTGATGTTGATGACATTAAAACCAAAACTCTTGAACTTTTCATCAATTGGCACAGAATTCATCACTTCTGTAATTTTTCCGTCAATTTGCAAATTGTTGTAATCCACAATTGCGCACAAATTATCCAATTTGTAATGGCTCGCCGTCATGGCTGCTTCCCAAATTTGTCCTTCTTCGATTTCTCCGTCGCCCATCAAACAATACACTCTGTAATCTTTGTTATCCAGCTTTCCAGCAATTGCCATGCCATTTGCCGCAGACAAACCTTGTCCCAGCGAACCAGTTGACATATCCACACCTGGAATTTTTTTGCTATCCGGATGTCCTTGCAATATGCTATTGATATTTCGAAATCCTTTCAAATCTTCCTTTGGGAAAAATCCTTTTTCCGCCAAAGTCGCATACAATGCGCTTGACGCATGTCCTTTTGACAAAACAAAACGGTCACGATTTTCATCTTTCGGATTTTCTGGATTGATATTCATTTCCGAAAAATACAAACAAGCAAGCAAATCCGCACACGACAAAGCTCCTCCAGGATGACCTGAAGAAGCCGTATAAATCATTTCAACTATATTTCTTCTAATATTCAAAGCTTTTTTTACTAAATCTTCTGTTTTCATATGTTTTTCTCCTTTTAACTAATTTACAAAAAATAGAACATTGGCATATGCCACAAAATAATTCCACCAGCAATCGCGTAGCCCCACCATGGGATTGAGCCTAAAAAGACAGTCATCCACTTCCATGCATTAGACCCCGCTGTTTTCATATTTTCTACGGTAAATATATCGCCTAATCTTGTGCCAAAAATGCTGATATTGCTCAAATCAATTCCTAAACCAAAAACATTGGTCAAATCAATTTCCCAACCTAAAATATCAATGATATTCGAACGGTCTGGCGCAGTCGGTACAACAGAAATTCGATATCTTTCAATATTGTTTGCTTTAAATTTTACCTGAAAATGTCTCGTTTCGCCTGGTTCCATATCCAAAACTTCCACATAATCCGTATCTGCCAACAAATCTCGCTCATTATATAAATCAATCTTCAAAAAACATTGATGGATTGACCTTTGCCCTAAATTGACCAAGTCAAAACTCATATATCCATTGATATTACAAGCTTTTGCCTCCATATTTTCCATTGAAAATGACTGATTCAGCGATGTATATTCTCCACCAAATTCGCCTTGAATTTTGGAATACATCGCTGATAATAACCCATTTTCTAATAGAATCGACAGTACAAAAAAGCCAATAATCACTAATGCATAGATTAGAAAAGTCTTCATTCTATCCATGTATATTCCCCTTTTTGGTTTATTTTTTAATACAAATAATTTTCTGGATTCAGTGGTGTGCCATTTTGTCTGATTTCCAAATGCAAATGCGGTCCTGTGGAATTTCCTGTTGAACCAACTGCTGATATCACTGTTTTACTATCTACCTTTTGTCCAACCGTCGCATAAATCTCGCTACAATGCGCGTAATACGATTCAATTCCATTGCCATGATTGATAATGACCAAATTGCCATAGGAACCTTTTCGTCCTGCAAAAGTTACGTTACCAGGCGCAATTGGTGTAATTGGTGTCCCTGTCCCTGTTGCAATATCCAAACCAGTATGTGCGCTTGAACGAATCGAACTTCTGCTACCATATCTGGAAGTAATCACGCCTTTGATTGGTCTTGCCAAATTGATCCCTGCAATCGTTCCGACATGCTCAACTGTTTTCGTCGCAATCACTTTCTTTTTTGCCTCTTCTTCTTCCGCCTTACGTTTTGTTTCTTGCTCGTTATTGTATTCTACAATCTTTGCCACTTTAATGGTATTTAAAATGCCAGATGCCTCTTCTGTTGATTGTACCTTCAAATCATTGGAATATTCTTCAATAATTCCGATATTCAAACCAATCATATTGGCATCAATATCTGATTTGATACCATCAATCATATTTTTCGCTTCTTCCTCGGTTGCAACAGATGCCTGTTTTTGTCCATTGACCACTACAGCATACGTTCGATATGTCGTATTTACGGTAGTTTCCAAAGCCAGCAAAATTTCTTCTTCCTGCGTTTGCTTATTTCGATTGATTAATTTTAACTCATATTCTGGCAAGACTGTTTTTTCTCTAAAAGCCACATTCCCAGTAACATTTTCTACATAATCATTAAATTCTAATTCTAAATTTTCTTTTTCTTCAACATAACCTAATTTTTCGCCAGATAACATAACTTCATAAGCTGGCTTATATTTTACCAGTACAACTGCGCCAATTATCATAGCTCCAACTAATGTTATTTCTAGGGCTTTTGCCATCTCTTTTGTGTAATATCCTACCCATCTTAATAAAATAAACTTCACTCCTTTTCTGTTTGGGACTCCATATCCCCTTTATTTTGTCACATAATATATAATTATACCACATTTTTTCAAATTTTGCAATTCATGTTTTGTGGTTTTAGCCTATTTTTTGCATTTTTTTGTAAATTTATGCACTATTTTGATTGGATTTTTTTGGTATTTCTCTGTTTTGCTCGTTTTTTCTTTGTTTTTCTTTATTTTATATTTGGGCAGACAGGGTCGTCTGCTCCTACATTGATTTTGCAATTTATTTTATGCAGGGGCAAGGGTGGAACCTTGCCCCTACCTTTTAATTTAATTTCATCGATAATAATTTGCTGATTCCTTTTTCTTCCATTGTGATGCCATATACGGTGTTGGCTACTTCCATGGTTCCTTTTCTGTGCGTGATAACTAAAAACTGCGTTTTGTCGCACAATGTTTTCAAATATTCGGCAAATCTTGCTACATTGACATCATCCAAGGCTGCTTCTATCTCATCTAAGGCGCAAAATGGCGACGGATTCATTTTCAAAATCGCAAACAGCAACGCAATCGCCGTAAAGGCTCTTTCTCCTCCTGAAAATGCCGCCAAATTTTGAACCGATTTTCCCGGTGGTTGCACTTTTATTTCAATGCCACCTTCTAGCACATTTTCCTCATTTTCCAAAACAAGTTCAGCTTTTCCGCCATTGAATAATTCTTTAAATACACTATTAAAATTCTGGTTAATCATTTTAAATTGCTCTTTAAATTGCTTCTGCATTGTGTCTGTCATGTCTTGAATTACTTTTTTCAACTTTTTCATGGATTCTTCCAAATCCAATCTTTGCTCACTTAAGAAATCATATCGTTCTTTCGCTTCTTTGTAGCGCTCAATGGAATCAATATCCACACTTCCCAAATCGCGAATTTCACTTCTCAAGCCATTTACCTGTTTTTGCACTTCGTTTGGATTTTCGATTTCTTCTACTTCGCCTACATTATTTGGCGTCAATTCGTATTCTTCCCACATGCGATTAATCATCTGATTTTGTTCTAATTCAATCTTCGACTTTTTCACTTCCAATTTTGAAATCTGTGTCTTGATTTCTTCTACTTTGCTACTTTGTTCCTCTTCTTCTTGCTCTAATACTTTCAATTTTTCATTTTTCAAAATTCTTTCTTGTTTCAAATTCTCTACTTTTTCCTGACTCTGTCCCACTTCTGTTTCTAACATTGTAATCTGATTTTTTAATGTTTCAATTTTGGCATTTAATTCCTGATTTTCTGTATCCACTTTTTGCATAAAATCTTTTTTGGTTTGTATTGCTTCTGTATTTTTTTCTAACTCTTGATGAATTCTTGCAATCATTTCATCTGCAGAACTTTCTCCTTCATCAAACGAAGATACGGATATTTTTAAATTTGTTATCGTATCATTTAAATCATCGATATATTTCTGATTCTCTCTATTTACCTTGCTAAATTCCTCTATTACGTTATTTAGTTCATTATTTTCTTTCTCTATTTTATTCACTTCTGTTTCAAAATGTTCCTGTTTTTGCAAATTTTCTTGCTTTTGCGTTTGCGTGTTTTCCAAATCTTCTCGCAATTTCGCCAGTTTGCTTTCCAACTTCAAAATTTCCAAATCCAAATTTTCCTGCTTTTGTTTTTCTGTTGCATACAAAATTTCGACTTCTTGGAACTCTTTTTGCTTTGCCTCAAAAGAATTCAAAAGCTCTGTGACACTCTTTTGATAATCTTCTTTTTCTTGTGATACTTCCTTGATTTTTTGCTCTAACTCTTGCAATTCCGCTTCTAACTTTTTAATCTCGCTCTCACGCCCCAAAATGCTTGTCGTCTTTGGCGCTACAGAACCACCAGAAATCATACCAGAAGGATTAATCACATCTCCACCAAGTGTCACAATTTTGAAACTATATCGATTTTGTTTCGCCAAATTAATCGCAGAATCCATATTCTCAACAATTACCGTTTTCCCCAATAAATTGAAAATAATGCCTTCATACTTTTTATCTGCCTTCACCAAATCTGACGCAATGCCCAGATAACCTTGAATGCCACTCGCATTGATATTGCTTAATTTATGCCCTTTCACAGAATTAATCGGCAAAAAAGAGGCACGCCCAATCTTCTTTTCTTTCAAATAATTCACCAACTTTTTGGCTTCGTCTTCTGTTTCTGTCACAATGTTTTGAAGGCTCGCTCCTAACGTCATTTCAATGGCTGTCTGATATTTTTCTTCTACGGAAATCAGCCCTGCCACCACGCCATGAACACCTTTAGAAAGATAGTTGTCATTTTCAATCGCCTTCATCAAAGTTTTAACGCTTTTGCTATAGCCTTCTTTCTCTTTTTCCGTTTCAATTAGAAATTTGCATCGCGTATCTTTCATTCGATATTCGGATTGATATTGATTGATTTTCTCGTCAAACTCTTTTATTTTTTCGCTACTTCCCTCTTTTTTCTGCTTGATTTCCTCTAACGATTTCTCCAAATCATTTTTTCTTTTTTCGATTTCGTAAAATTCCTTTGCCAAATCATCTTTATCGCCACGCGCGCCATCCAAACTCGAAATGGTTTCATCCACTTGACTTTTCAAATGATTTTCTTGTTTATTCAAATTCTCAAAATTCGCTTGTTCCAACGCTTTGTCATTCAAAATCTCATAACGCTTATCCACATTTTCTTCCACGATTTTCTTTTTGCCTTCGATTTCAATCGCCTTTTCTGAAAGCGTTTCACTGTATTTGGCAAGTTCCTCTTCTTTTTCTTTCAACTCATTTTCATACTTTTCTCGATTTGAAAGCATGTCCTCTTTACGCTCTAACTTCTGCGTTTTTTCCTCATCCAACTCCTGATTTCGCTTTTCCAATTCCTCAATATCTGTTTGATAACGCTCACAATTCGTCAAATTATTCGAAATTCTTTCCTGATTGATGCCAATTTCGCTATTCATTTGTTCCTTTTTTTGCGAAACCTCAAATCCGCTATTTTGAACCTTTTCGATTTCCTCAATCAACTTGTCAATCGCCTCTTTTAGCGTTTCTTGCTCTGTTTGGATATTGTTTGCTTTTTCCTCTTCCTTCACTTTTTGCGTTTCAAAAATATCCATATTTTCTTCTAATTGTTTGATTTTTGTTTTAAAATCTTCAATATTATGTACAAATAAGCCAATCTCAATTTTTTTCAATTCTTCTCGCAAATCCAAAAATTTTCGCGCCTTCTCCGATTGGCTTTTCAACGGATTCAAATTCGTTTCCAACTCGCTAATAATGTCATTCACTCGTAACAAATTCAATTTCGTATTTTCCAGCTTTTTCTCAGACTCCACCTTCCTTGCGCGATATTTCACAATTCCAGCAGCTTCCTCAAAAATATGACGCCTATCTTCCGACTTATTGCTCAAAATTTCATCAATTTTACCTTGCCCAATAATCGAATAACCATCTTTTCCAATGCCTGTATCCATAAACAATTCTTGAATATCCTTCAGGCGACAAGGCGTTTTATTGATAAAATAGCCAGATTCGCCACTTCGATAAATTTTTCTTGTTACAATCACTTCGTTGTATTCAATTGGCAATTTGCCATCTTGATTATCAAAAACAAGCGACGCTTCCGCAAATCCCAAGGACTTTCGATTTTGCGTTCCAACAAAAATAATATCCTCCACTTTCGAGCCACGCAAAGTTTTCATACTTTGCTCCCCCAAAATCCAACGAATACAATCCGAAATATTACTTTTTCCCGAGCCATTTGGCCCAATCACAGTCGTGATTCCTGGCATAAACTCCAACACCGTTTTATCCGCAAACGACTTAAATCCATACATTTCTAATCTTTTTAAATACATCTTTTTTTCCTCTTTTAACCATTTTCTTTTGGTTCCAACTTTTTCTGACCACCCATATATTTCCACAAAACTTCTGGAATCTCCACACTTCCATCTTGCTTGTAATGATTTTCCAAAAAGGCAATCAACATTCTAGGTGGCGCAACCACCGTATTATTCAACGTATGTGGAAAATAATTTCCTTTTTCGCCTTTCACGCGAATGCCCAAACGGCGACTTTGCGCGTCTGTCAAATTCGAACAACTTCCTACCTCAAAATACTTTTGCTGACGTGGGCTCCATGCCTCCACATCCACACTTTTCGCCTTCAAATCCGCCAAATCTCCACTGCAACATTCCAATGTTCTCACTGGAATCTCCAAACTTCGGAACAATTCGACCGTGTAATTCCACATTTTTTCATACCATTCGTAACTTTGTTCTGGCACACACACAACAATCATTTCCTGTTTCTCAAACTGGTGAATACGATACACACCTCGCTCCTCAATGCCATGTGCGCCTTTTTCCTTACGGAAACAAGGAGAATACGAAGTCATCGTATATGGCAAATTTTCCTTTTTCAAAATTTGACCCTTGAATTTTCCAATCATCGAATGCTCACTTGTTCCAATCAAATACAAATCTTCGCCTTCGATTTTGTACATCATAGCATCCATTTCTTCAAAACTCATCACGCCAGTTACGACATCAGAACGAATCATAAATGGTGGCACACAGTATGTGAAACCTTTGTCAATCATGAAATCACG
The DNA here is from genome assembly GCA_947649935.1 of uncultured Clostridia bacterium. Lineage (GTDB taxonomy): Bacteria > Bacillota > Clostridia > TANB77 > CAG-508 > Scatovivens. Next base: position 1,380 of record CANSTR010000004.1, on the reverse strand, counting down.
CGCATACGTGATAATGGCAGAATGCAATCTTGCAACATCCCCCATCAAATAATAAAATCCGTTTCCTGCAACTCTGCGCGCAGAATCCAAATCCAATCCTGTTAAACGTTCCATAATTTCTGCATGGTACGGAATTTCATAAGTTGGCACAACTGGCTCGCCATATTTCTGAACTTCCACATTCTGACTATCGTCTTTTCCAATTGGCACCGATTCATGCATAATATTCGGAATTTTCATCATAATATTTGTCACTTTTTCACTATATTCGGCTTCTAATTTTTCGTTTTCTGCTAAATCTTCATTAATCGCGTTCACTTTTGCCTTAATTTCTTCTGCCTCTTGCTTTTGTCCTCCAGCCATTAATTTTCCAATTTCTTTACTAAGCTGATTTCTTTGGCTACGCAATTCGTCGCCTTTTGCAATTAATTCTCTGCTTTTTTGGTCGAATTCCAATACTTCGTCCACCAAATCGATTTTGTGCATTTGGAACTTTTTTCGGATATTTTCTTTTACCACCTCTGGGTTTTCTCTTAAAAATTTGATATCAATCATGGTTTTCTCCTCTCTATTTTGTGTAATTTTTTTGTAATTCTTCGCATAATTCAAAACGATGTTTTTGTCCTGTGATGTTGTCTGGGCGTTCTGGAATTTCTTCTAAAAACATTTTTTCTGGTCTGACCCAAATTCCACAATCTGTTCTGTCATAAATTGGCTTGTAAACAACCATTCTTTCCTGTGTTTCAGAATCTAATGCAATATTTTCTACAAAATAATAATTTCCTTTAAAATGACGATAAATTTTTCCGATTTTTACGGTTTCCATATTTCGTTCCTCCTTTTATTTTTGGGTCGGTCAAGACCGACCCCTACAAATTCCCATTTTTTTGTTGGGCACGGTGCACCGTGCCCCTACGTTGTATTAATGTTTTGGTATTGGGTCGATGTGGGCTATCTGCCCCTACGGGTGCCTAACTTTTTATTATACCATATTTTTCTATTTTTGTCAACTTGACAAAATGCAAAAAATGTGCATCAAGACAAAAATCGCCCTTGAAAAACTCCAAGGGCGTTAAAACGCGGTACCACCTCAATTTATAACTTGCTATTGCGATAACCTGCAATGACTCGGTCTGGTTTGCCAGAAAGCTTCACTTGAGTAGATTTCATAAAACCTTTTACCTGCTCACACCACCCGCAGACTCTCTTAAAAAACAATTTTATTACTTAGTTCAAGTTCAAACGCTTTTACTTTTTTCTTATTATAAAATATATTTTTGGATTTGTCAACCATTCCAGTTAAATTTTCTAAAAATTCATCGATGTGTCCATTCAAAAAATAATAGCAACAAAAAATCAATATATAATTTATGCAACTAT